>CAJYKO010000220.1 GCA_913775215.1 uncultured Devosia sp.
AGATCGCCCTTTTTGATCGGCGCCGTGACCTTGCCGCCCTCCAAAAGGCCAACGGGGAGGGCGCCCTTGGCGCGGGCGTCGGCTGCGGTCATGGCATAGGAGCGGTAGCAGGTTTCCCCGATCGCATCGAGCGGCTCGCCGGGGAGAAGATCGCGCTTGGCAACGGCACAGACTTCGGCGACGGGGCGCGGCAAGGGGACCATGTCGGGCTTGCCGGTGAGCATGATTCGCGCGCAGGTCAGCGGCACTTCAAGGCTCGTGAGGTGATAGGGGCGGAAGAAGGCATAGTAGGGCCCGTGGCCAATATGAAGATCGTCCATGCGCTCGATGATGCGCGGATGCTCTGCCTTGACGATGACGAAAACGCCGGGCGCGACGCCCTTGCCGATGGTGAAATCGACGACACCGGAGGAATTGAGGATGCCGCCATCGGCCTTCGGGATCAGCACCTTGGCCATGTCGTCGCGATCGGCCTTGGGGCCGTGCATGCCCGGAATATCGGGCATCAGGCAAGTCGCATTGGCGATGGCGGTCATTTCGACGGCGGTTTTTGAGCCATCGACGAATTCGACCAGCATGCGCGGGTTCATGTTCCGGCGGGTTGCTTCCTCCCGATAGTCGTCCGGGACGGCGTCATGCTTCAAGGGATTGTTCTTGCCCTTGCCGGCGGCGACGATGTCGAGGCCGAGAGCGCTGACGAACTCGATCAGCTCCATGCAGGAGGAGGGTTCATCGCCCGCGCCGACGGAATAGACGACGCCGAGACGGTCGGCCTGGGCCTTCAAATATGGGCCGATGGTGACGTCAGCTTCGACATTCATCATGACGAGATGCTTGCCGTGTTCCATGGCCGTGAGATCGAAATCTGCGGCGACGCCGGGCTTGCCGGTCGCGTCGATGACGACGTCGATATTGGGCGTCGTGACGAGGGTTTCGGCCGAGGTGATGGCGATCTTGCCTGATTCAATCGCGGCGGTGGCAGCGGCTGGGGTGTCAACGACCTTGCCATGGCTGTCATCGCCATAGGCTATGGTCATGGCATCGAGCGCAGTATGTGGACGGCGCGTGGCGATCGCGGCCATCTCGACGCCTTTCATCAGGCTCATCTGGGTGACGAGATCGGTGCCCATTTCGCCAGAGCCGATGACACCGACCCTGACGGGCTTGCCGGCTTCGGCACGGGCGGCGAGGTCGCGGGCAAGCCCGGTGAGTGCGATCTTGGTGGTCATGTCGTGAGGCGTCCGGTTGATCGTGGTCTGGTTACAGGCAGTCGCCTGTCGCATCAAGCTTCGCGTCGTCTCAGTGTTTACCCGATTAGCACTTCTTAAACCGTTCCAGTCGATTATGGCGCTGGAGAGAAATCCGGGGGCGAGCCAACAATGGCACAACACGAAGCAAGCGCGGTCACCTTGCCAGAGGTCGTCGACCTCGATGCATTGGACAGCATTCGCGACAAGCTGATCGATGCCGTTGAAGATGGCCCGGTTACCGTCGTTGCCAGCTCCGTGCAGCGCGTTGCCACCAATGGCCTGCTGATGCTGATCAGCGCGGCCGAGACTGCCCGCCGGAATCACAATGAATTCGCTGTTGAAGCGCCGAGCGCCGCCATGTTGGCCGCGATCGACCGTCTTGGTCTGGGCGCACAGTTTTCCGGGATGATGAAGCCATGACATTGCGCATACTGACTGTGGATGATTCAAGGACCATCCTGGCCATGCTGCACCACACGCTGAGCAATGCCGGCTTCGAGGTTCTGCAGGCCGAGGATGGCAAACAGGGGCTCGACGTGCTGATGAGCCATGATGTCGATGTGGTGATCACCGACATCAACATGCCTGTCATGGACGGCATCGAATTCATCAAGAACGTGCGCGCCTCGGGCCAGTACCAGAGCCTGCCGATCCTGATCCTGACCACCGAAACCAGCCAGGACAAGCGCGATCAGGGCAAGGCCGCTGGCGGCACCGGCTGGATCGTCAAGCCTTTCGATCCTGAAAAGCTGATCAGCGTCATCAACCGCGTGGTCCACTAACACACTACCTCCCGAAGGCTGGTACGCCGCCATGAGCGACCTCGACGACTTTAAGGCCACCTATTTCGACGAATGTTCCGAGCTCATGAACGAGCTTGAAGAGCAGTTTGCCGCCATCGAAAACGGGGAACGTGACGCAGATCGGCTCAATGCCGTATTTCGCGCGATCCACTCGATCAAGGGCGGTGCCGGCGCTTTCGGTTTCTCCGGGCTCGTGGGCTTTGCCCATGCCTATGAAACCTTGCTCGATTATGTGCGCGACGGCCGTGTCGAGATGACCGACGATGTGGTCACGCTCTGCATCCGCGCCAACGATATCGTTGCCGACCACATCAACGCCGCACAGACCGGCGAAGAGCTCGCCGCCGACTATGGCGCCGAGGAAAAGCAGCGCTTTGACGCCATCGCCCGCGGCCAGCGTGGCGACGAGGACGAGTGGAGCGGCGAGATCATCGAGGAATTCGATATCGAATTCACTCCGGTGCGCGTCGAACTCGCCGTCGAGGAAGAGCCCGAAGCTGTTGTCGAGGCTGTGGCTGAAGCCGAGGCCGACACATTCGAAGCGCCCCCGATGCCGGCTGTGCCGGGCCATTGGGAAGTGCGCTTCACGCCTTTCCGCCAGCTTTATTCGCGGGCCAATGATCCTCTGCTCCTGTTCCGCGAACTCGGGGCTCTGGGCGAGATCAATGTCAAGGCCATCCTGACAGATGTGCCGGCGCTGAGCGATTTCGAGCCGTTTGGGGTCTATTGCTCTTGGGAGATTTCCCTCTTTGCGCCGGATCTGACGGAAGCGGCGATCCGCGAAGTCTTTGAATTCGTCGATGGCGATTGCCGCATCGAGGTAGTGCCGCTTGGTTCGGGCGTGGCACCGGCTGCAAAGTCTGTTGCCGCACCGGCTCCCGTGGCTGCCGCGCCCGTCGTCGCACCGAAGCCGGCAGATCTCCTGGCGCTGACGGAAGACGAAGTGGCGGCAGCGCCCGCTGCGTCCATCGCAGCGCCTGCCCGGGCCGCTGAAGAAGGGGCCGGCCTCAGCTTTGCCGATCTTGCGAGCGAAATCGTTGCCGCAGCGCCTCCCAAGGTTGTTGCAGCGCCTGTGCCAAAGCCTGCTGCACCCAAGCCGCCTGCGGCCGAAGCCGGCGAAGAAGGCGGCAATCGCAGTGTCGGCGTGCAGTCGATCCGCGTCGATCTCGACAAGGTCGACCGCGTGGTCAACATGGTCTCCGAGCTTGTCATCACCCAGTCCATGCTGACCCAGCAGATGGATGAAAACCTGCGCGCCCGCTATACCGAGCTCGTGCGCGGCCTTGAAGTGCTGGCGCAGACGACGCGCGGCCTGCAGGACTCGGTCATGGCCATCCGCGCGCAACCGGTGAAGTCGGTGTTCAGCCGCATGCCGCGTCTCGTGCGTGAACTCGCGACCAAGACCAACAAGAAGATCAAGCTCGAAACGATCGGTGAAAACACCGAAATCGACAAGACCGTGATCGAGCAGCTCTCCGATCCGCTGACCCACATGATCCGCAACTCGGCCGACCACGGCATCGAGGATCCGGAAAAGCGCAAGGCGCGCGGCAAGTCCGAGATCGGCACAATCCGCCTTTCGGCCGAACAGGCTGGCGGCAATATCCTGATCATCGTCGAGGACGACGGCAACGGCATCAACCGCGAGCGCGTGTTGCAGCTTGCCCGCGACAAGGGTCTTGTGGCTCCCGATATCACCCCGACCGACGAGCAGATCGACCAGTTGATCTTTGCCCCCGGTTTCTCGACGGCAGAAGCGGTGAGCGACATTTCCGGCCGCGGCGTCGGTATGGACGTGGTGCTCTCCAACATCAAGAAGATCGGCGGCTCCGTCCACGTCCGTTCCTGGACCGGCAAGGGTTCGCGCGTCACACTGCGCCTGCCGCTGACGCTGGCCGTGCTCGACGTCATGCTCGTCAAGGTCGGCGAGTCCCCTTACGTCGTGCCGCTCTCCTCGATCGTTGAAACCATGCAGTGCTCGGGCGCAACCTTTGAGCGCGTGCCGTCCGGTGGCCAGGTGCTGCAGGTGCGTGGGGAATATGTGCAGGTCATCGACGTGGCCCAGCGCTTTGCCATGCACTCGACCAAGGCGGCCGACGAACGCTTCGTCGTCCTCTGCGAGAGCGAAGGCAGCCAGAAGGTGGCGCTCGTCGTCGACGACATCATCGGCCAGCAGCAGGTCGTCATCAAGTCGCTCGAAGAAAACTTCGAGCAGGTCGAGGGCATTGCCGGTGGCACGATCCTGGGCGACGGCAATGTCGCACTGATCGTCGACGTGCAGGGTCTCAGGACCACGCATATCCATCAGAACGCGGCGTAAAGCCCGCCGCGTTCTTCTAAGTTTGCCCAAAGCGCTTACGCTTTCTTTGTTTACGTCTGTCATTCTCCTGAAACAGGGCCCACTTTCAGGTGACGTGTCTAGTGGGCCAGGCGATCCGGCGGATCGATCGAGTACAATGCGGCCGCCAGCCGCAAATGAGTGAGTAGCCGGCCCTCGGGGCGGCAGAAAGGCCAAGTGAATGGAAGCGCTCAGCCTCCGCGAAGACAATGGTGACAGGTCGGCCGTCGTCGGCCACAACACCCTGCAGCTGATCGCTTTTTCGATCGGCGAGCAGACCTATGGCGTCGAAATCACCACCGTGCGCGAAATCCGCGCCTGGAACGGTGCGACTCCGCTGCCGAATACGCGCGAATTCGTGCGCGGCGTGATCAACCTGCGCGGCACCATCGTGCCGATCTTTGACCTGCGCGCCCGCTTCGGCGACGGCCAGACCTCGCCCACCAAGAACCACGTCGTCGTGGTGATGAGCGTCGGCGACAAGTGGGTCGGCATTTTGGTGGACGCGGTCAGCGACATTCTCACGGTCAACCGCGAAGAGATCCACAATGTGCCCGAAGGCAATGCGATCGACACCGAACTGCTCAACGGCATCGTCACCCACGAAAGCCGAATGGTCGGCCTGATCGACCTCCACGCCGTGGTAACCGGCGCCAAGCTCGACGGCTAGTTTTCGGGGTTTTGGGATTTTCGATTTGGAAGGGGCGCCGCGAGGTGCCCTTTTGTTTTGGTTATGTCGGATTTGGGGTGGTTTGCCGATGGTCTGCTTCGGGACTGCCTGCCGGCCATGAGCGACCTTCAGGCCTCCAGCCGGAAGGCCTCAGGTTGGCCTGGCTGCATCTCCCAATAGCCGTAACCATCCCTGTCGGAATTCTCTGAAAGGCCCTCTATGAATTCCCTGAAGCTTGCAGCCTGCAAGCAGAGATAGTCATTATCCGGAGAGGACCAATTGCCGCCAAAATTGCGCACCCAACTGTAGACGTGGCCATGATCGTGCGGTCGAAGTGATAGGATAATCTCGATCAGCCCAGGATCGCTGCCAATAACCAAGGTTCCGTATGGCAATCGGTCAGCAAGTTCAGCTCGCCGGGCAACGACGCCTTCCCAATCATCGATCGGGTCAACGAAATGCTCAGTCTTATCTGGAGCGCCGCCTGGCTCCCTAGCTGTATGCGTGAATATCAGCGGGTAAACTCTGCCGCCATTGTATCGCGTCATGAAGTTGCGGTAGTCATCGGGAAGGCGCATGCCGAAGGCTTGTTCCCAGGCTTCGATTGCGTCGATGACCTGTTGTTCTATCCAACCGATTCCGAGCGGCTTTATCCATCGTTCGACCATCTGGTTTCCTCTTGAATCAAAGTTGGCTTGGGGTGGCGTTGGCAGGCGCTGATCTTGCATCACACCCGAGCTGGAGCAAGCCGGCAAGGGCGATCAGCAAAGCGGTGCCGGAACTGATGGTCCGAACCAGATTCCAGACCTGCCATGGTTGCGAATAATCGCGCCAGATCTGACGGGCGGCGTCGGTGGCATCGGGTATCTGGATAGATGCCAGTGCCTCGTTCATGGGCACGTTGACAATGGCCGTCACCATGAACGCTAGGCAGAAATATACCGCCCCGGCCGCACCGAACGCCCGTGCCGCCCTCCGGTGCCGATCTCGCAACAGCAGTAGGGCGCTTGCCGCCAGGGCCACCGGCGTGCCGAAGAAGGCTGGTGCGAACACGATGTTGCGGACTGAGCCATTCATCGCCTGCATTGTAGCAATCGCAACACGGGGATCGGCCGCGTCCAGCCCCCACATTGTCGAACAGACCCAGGCATAAAAGAACCCGAATATCGCGGCACTGAGCAGCACCGACAGGCAAGCTGTAACGAGAGTCAGGGGGCGCATTTGCGTACTCATTTTGACGTACAAATGTGTACGCCTTTACTCATCCGTATTGATGTGTACGGTTTGAGTAAAGAATTTTCGGAGAATGTCGTGGACGACCAAGCGCGACAAAAACGTCAGGCCGGGATTTACAGCGCTGCGTATGAGCTTTTGGCTGCGTATGGCTATGGCGGCACATCGATGCTGCGCATTGCCAAGGCAGCAAAGGCCTCGAATGAGACTCTTTATCGCTGGTATGGCGACAAGGATGGCCTCTTTCTAGAAATGGTCCGCGCCAATGCAGCCGAAACGCGACAGATGCTGATGGACGCGCTGGCGACGAGAGGCGATCCGTGGGTGATGCTGGAAAACGTGGCGCCGGTTTTCCTGCGCATGATCCTCGGCGAGCAAGCGATTCTGCTCAATCGGGCTGCCGCTGCGGATCCAAGCGGTGCTCTGGGCGAGGCGATCTCGGCCGGTGGGCGGCAGGAGGTCGGGCCACTGATGAGCGAACTCATGGGACGTATCTGCGCGGGAACCGCCTGCAATCCCCAAGAGGCGACCGAATGGTTCATCAGCTTGCTGGTCGGCGATCTGCAGATCAAGCGTGTGATCAACGACCTCTCTCAACCGACGAAGGAGCAGATTTATGCAAGATGTAATTCCACAATGATTTACTTGAGACGACTGATCCTCAGTGCCTGACTCTGGTGAGCTTCAAGGTTGACACGGCAGTTTAAATGTCGGCTTTTGACCATCCGCTAGACTGGCGTTAGCGGC
>CAJYKO010000221.1 GCA_913775215.1 uncultured Devosia sp.
TGGGCGCCAGCGCCGCACCGCGCTCGAAAAGCCCTTCTTCCTTATAGGTGGCAAGGGTCGCAAGACCTGCCGCCGAGGCCACGGGATTGCCCGAATAGGTATAGCCGTGGAAAAATTCGATCAGGTGCTCCGGCCCGTCCATGAAAGCGTCGTGGATTTCGGCCGAAACCAGCACCGCACCCATTGGGATAACACCATTGGTCAGCCCCTTGGCGGTCACCATGATATCGGGCACGACGTCGAAATAGTCCGCCCCGAATGGCGTCCCGAGGCGTCCATAGCCGGTGATCACTTCGTCGAAAATCAGCAGGATGCCGTGCTTCCTGGTGATTTCGCGCAAGCGCTTCAAATAGCCCGCCGGTGGAATGAGCACGCCGGTCGAGCCGGCCACCGGCTCGACAATCACGGCCGCAATGGTTGACGCGTCATGCAGGGTGACGATGCGTTCCAGTTCGTCTGCCAGATCCACCCCATGCGGGGGCAGACCCTTGGAAAAGGCGTTCTTGGCAAGGTTATGCGTATGCGGCATGTGGTCGACGCCTGTAAGAAGCGTTCCGAACATTTTCCGGTTTGTGACGATCCCGCCTACCGAAATGCCGCCAAAATTGACACCATGGTAGCCGCGCTCGCGCCCGATCAGCCGGCTACGCGACCCCTGGCCCTTCACCTTCTGATAGGCGAGTGCAACCTTGAGCGCCGTTTCCACCGATTCCGATCCGGAATTGGTGAACAGCACATGGTCGAGCCCCTTGGGCGCAATGTCGATGATGCGGTTGGCAAGCTCGAACGCCTTGGGGTGGCCCATCTGGAAGGCCGGCGCATAGTCGAGTTCGGCCGCCTGATTGGCGATTGCTTCGACGATTTTCGGCCGCGCATGGCCCGCATTCACGCACCAAAGCCCAGCGGTGCCGTCGAGCACCTGTCGGCCGTCGGACGTCGTATAGTGCATGTCCTTGGCCGCGACGAACATGCGCGGCGCCTTCTTGAATTGCCGGTTCGCCGTAAACGGCATCCAGAACGCATTGAGATCGTTCGGCACGACAGTTGAAGTGGACACGGCGAAGGCGCTCCCTTGGATGTTGTCCGGTCATTTTGCGCTGGCGCAGACGAAGCGTTTATGCGACCAAGATTTTTGACCAGTTGGAAAAATGTTAGCACTCCTGTTCTTTCCCGCAAGACGAAAATGGCGCCCAAAAAGCTGAAAACAGTCGAAGCTGCTCAGGCGCCGGCGAAGCGCCAGCACAAGGCCGATGCCAAAGTCGCCACGGCGCCTGCAAAGCCTCGGCCGCTGACGCGCATCCAGCGCGAAAAGCAGGACATTATCCTAGAAGCCGCGCTCGAAGTCTTTTCCGTGCACGGTTTTCGCGGCGCCACCATCGACCAGATCGCCGAAGTCGCTGGCATGAGCAAACCCAACCTGCTCTACTATTTTCCCAAGAAAGAAGAGATCCACCGGCGCCTGATGTCAGAGCTCCTCGTCACCTGGCTGGCCCCGCTCGAAGAAATGCGCGCCGACGGCGACCCCTTCGTCGAGATCCGTTCCTATATCCGCCGCAAGCTCGAAATGGCGCGCGACTTCCCCCGCCAAAGCCGGCTCTTTGCCAACGAAATGCTCCGCGGCGCGCCCCATATCATCGACATGCTCGAAGTGGATTTGAAGGCACTGGTCGATGAAAAAGCCCAGGTGCTGATGACCTGGATGGACCAGGGCAAAATTTCCCGCACCGACCCCTATCACCTGATCTTTTCCATCTGGGCGACGACCCAGCACTATGCCGATTTCGACGTCCAGGTGCGTGCGATCCTGGGCAAGGGGCGAGGCGGGGAAGGGCGGTTTGAGGACGCGGCGCGATATCTCGAACAGCTGTTCCTGCACGGGCTGACGCCTAGGCCGAAGGCATAGAAGGCGTCGAATTCTACCCAATCAATTGAGTGTCACCCCGGCGAAGGCCGGGGCCCATCTCGAGATCTCAGGATGGATCCCGGCCTTCGCCGGGATGACAGCAATTTGCCGAACCACACCTTCCGACCCAAAACGTCATTCCCGCGTTCGCGGGGATGACGCTATCCTCTGGAAAGGGTAAGACCCCTACCCATCCAGCTCCGGATAGTGCCTAAACAAATCGCTCTCGTTCGGCGCCAGCCGCCGCTCGCTGCGCAAATAGGCCTCCACATTCGGTCGCGCCCGGACCCGCTCGCGCACGTCTTCGACGCGCTCAAAATCCCCGCCGATCCGGCCCATCAGCTTGGGGAAGGCATAGTGCAGCCCCTCCATCACCTGAAACAGCGACAAGTCGGCATAGGTCAGCCGATCCCCGACGAGAAATTCCGGCCCGGCCGGATTGCGCTCCAAAATCGTCTCGAACCATTTGAGAAATTTCGGCACGCGCTGGTCGCGAAATTCTTCGGCCCGCCGCAAGGATTCCGGCTTCTGCTCCTCGTAATATTTGCCCATCCCCACGGGATGATGCACATCGTGCCCTTCGATCACGAAATCTGCGATCGTGAGCTGAATCTGCTGCGTCCACAGTTTGAGCCGCTCATCCCGCGGCGCCAGGTCAAGCGTGCCGCCGAGATAGAATAGAATGGTGCTTGTCTGCCCCACCACCACGTCTCCATGCTTGAGCACGGGCGGCGCAAAGCTGGGCGTCTCGATCCTCTCGGCCAAGGCCTCGATGACCCCGTCCCCCTCGACGCGCGCCATGTCCTCGTAAGCTGCCCCTGCTTCCTCGAGCGCCAGCCGCACATATTCGCCCCGGCCCTGGATGCCGGTCCAATAATAAACTTCGTAAGCCATGGAGTCGAAATGCGTGTGAGCGGACAGCCGTTCCTTGACAGTCCTCCTATGCTGGCATTTGCTCTGCGCTCAATCGCAGTGAGGAAGGCGCCATGCCCAGCGCGAAGCTGGAAACCACCGGCGCCCGGTATTCAAGCTTTGCCACGCATGTGGATTATAGGGTGGTGAAGTAGCGCTTTGGGGCGCCTCAACCCAAAAGAGCGGTGCGCGAAAGTCGCGTAGCGACACCTCTCCCTCTGGAGAAAAGGTCGAATTGCAAAGCAATCCGGGTGAGGGGCCTTCCGCCAATCTCAAAACCCGCCGCTCACTTCTTCCCGATCCGGCCAAGATGGGTATCGTCAAAGCCTGTTTCTTTCTTGAGCCCATAGCCGAGCAGCCGGTCCATGCCGATATGCGCTACCCAGATCGCGGCGATCCCAAAGGCGATTGGCCCGAAAACAAACCCGCTGGCGGCGAAAAGCGCCGGGGTCACATAGGTATGGACTGCATTATAGGTCCATGCCCCGACACGTGGCGACACCAGGTATCCGGCCATGAACAGATCCGGCGCCAAAAACAGCACTGCAAAAAGGACCCAGGACTGCCCCAGCAGGGCATAGGCCGTCACGCCGAACACAAGCGCTGCAAGTGACTCCAACCGAAGCAGCACACTCGAGCCGCTCATTTTGGCATTGGCATTTTGGTTGTGCGCAATCAGCAAGGCGTGGGTGGTCATAGCAATCTCCTGTTGTTGACCCCACAGATAGCCCTCGCCACACGCGTATAGAATTGCCCAAAAGCGAACGCTGATTATTCATTCTTGAATGGCGTCCGCGTCCCATCGCAGATCAGCCCTTCGTGTGCTCACCTTGCTTTGGCCGCATCCGGCCATATCTAATGGACAAACACCAAAGCGAGGGGAGTGCCTCATGTCCACCAATCCGCGTCATTCCGTCGTCGCCTTGCGGGCCCATGTGCCCGAAACTGCCTTCACCGCCTCAACCCTTGGTACGCTGCGCGAAGGCAGCGGCGCCGTCATCAACGACAAGGGCCTTGTCGTCACCATTGGCTATCTCGTTACCGAGGCGGAGGAAGTCTGGCTCACGACCCATGACGAGCGTGTCGTGCCGGCCCATATCGTCGGCATAGACCAGGTCACCGGCTTCGGCCTCGTCCAGGCCATGGGCGATCTCGACCTGCCGGCGCTCCGCCTCGGCAGTTCGGCCGGCGCCCGCGTCAGCGATATCGGTCGCATCATCGACGGCGAGGGCGAAGAAGTGCTCAACGAGATCGTCGCCCGCCAGGAATTTGCCGGATACTGGGAATATATGCTGGACGAAGCGATCTTCACCTCGCCCTTCCACCCGTCATGGGGCGGGGCAGCGCTGCTCGATGAGAGCGACAACCTCATCGGTATCGGCTCGCTCCGCCTCCAGATGCTACATGCCGGTGACACCACCGACATCAACATGGTCGTGCCGATCGATCTTTTGAAACCCATCCTCGATGATTTGCTGACCACGGGCCATGCCGCCCGCGAAGCCCGCCCCTGGCTCGGCGTCTTCTCGGCCGAACGCAACAATGGCGTTGTCGTGATGAACGTCTCCGACGGCGGCCCGGCCGACACGGCTGGCCTCAAGAGCGGCGACATCATTTCCGAGCTCGACGGCGAAGAAATCGAAGGCCTCGGCGATTTTTATCGAAAGCTCTGGGCCAAGGCGCCCGCCGGCTCGGAATTCTCCCTCCGCATCGTCCGCTCCGGCCGCGAGTCCTGGGTCCGGGTCAAAACCGCCGACCGCAACGATTTTCTGGTCAAGCCGCAGTTGCAATAGAGCTGTCGGAGGGTGAAGCGCACCTCTCCATCTTTTGGAGAGGTCGCCACAACGCGGCGGGTGAGGGGGCCTTAAACCGGCGTCCTGATCTCTAGCTGATCAAGCCCGAGCGCACTTCGCTTCCGCGCGCTCATCTTCGCCGCAATGATCCGATGCGCCTCGACGACATAGGCTTCAACTTCCTCACCGCTCAACGGACTGTCAGCGGAAATCGCCACCCAACCCGCGCGCGCAAAATAGGGCGCCGGCCTGATCCCCGGCAGGTCGGTGAGCACATCGAACGACATCTCCGACACCTTGCACCACACCTCGCCGGGATCGCGGTCGAGGAGGGCAAAAATCTTATCCCCTACCTTGGCGACCGAATCGTCGCGCCATTGCCGGACGACGGAAACCGCCGGCAGGCGCGCGACGAGGGCTTCAAAGCCCGGCCGTGTCATGATGAGGGGATAAATCGGGCTCAATGTTAACGGACTGCTAACAGAAACGGCGCAGCGATTAACCGTTGCGCCGTCAAAAAATGCTACTCGGCCGCGACGCCTAGCCCGATCGGGCAAGAGACGCCAGTGCCATTCAAACCGCAATAACCGTTCGGATTTTTCGCGAGATATTGCTGGTGATACGTCTCGGCATAATAGAATGGACCAGCTTCACCGATTTCGGTCGTGATCGGGCCTAAGCCCTTTTCACGCAAGGCATTTTGGTAAGCGGTCTTGCTGCGGGCGACGATATCGGCCTGCTCGGGCGTAGTCGTATAGATGGCAGACCGATACTGGGTCCCCACATCATTGCCCTGCCGCATGCCCTGGGTCGGATCGTGCTCTTCCCAAAAGGTTTTCAGCAGTGTTTCCAAGGAGATAGTCTTTGGGTCGTAGACAACCTTGACCGCCTCGGTATGCCCCGTGCGGCCCGAACAGACCTCTTCATAGGACGCGTTCGGCGTATGGCCACCCTGGTATCCCACGGCAGTCACATAGACCCCCGGCAATTTCCAGAACAGCCGCTCGGCGCCCCAGAAGCAGCCGAGGCCGAAATAAATGGTCTCAAATCCCTCGGGATAAGGTCCCTTGAGGCTCTTGCCGTTGACAAAATGTTCAGCGGCCACAGGCATTTCCGTCGTCCGGCCCGGCAGGGCCTCGTCGGCGGAAGGAATAGATGTCGGCTTGGTGCGGAAGAACATGAAATGCTCCTTTCGCCCATTATATGGGGGTTAGGCGGCGGTTTACGAGCGATCAGATTTCTTCGGCGCGCAGAAACCGTTCACGACGTGGCGAGCGGCCCAGCAGCGCAAAGAGAATGCCCGGCAGTCCGATCACGGCAAATGCCGGATAGGTCAAAAGCACGTCGAGCGCATTGTCCAGCAGGTTCGCAAAGAAGCGGCTATGCAGAAATCCGCGAAGTGAATCAAGGCTTTGCGCGCCCACCTGCATCCAGACATCGCCCAGCGATGTGAAGGTCGCGACATTGCTCGCAAGCGATTTCGTTCCGTCAATGACCAGCAATACCAGCGCCAGGCCGATGAGCCATGTGCCTATGATACGCAAGGCAATCCGCATTTATCCCATCCCGTGCTCGCGAGCGGCCACCGTTCCGCCCCTGCACCCGTTGATTGTGCCACGTCCAGCCGTCTGTTCACAAGAGATTGGCGCCATATCGAAAAACATGGGTAACAGGCCCAATCTCTGGCTTGCGCCCGCAAAGTTCATCGCTATATTGCGCCACGCTCGCAACGGCCCAACGTGGTCGCGCGCAGTCCGGTTCCGGACCTGCCACGGCGATGCGGAGAGATGGCCGAGTGGTCGAAGGCGCACGCCTGGAAAGTGTGTAGGCGGGGAACCGTCTCGAGGGTTCGAATCCCTCTCTCTCCGCCAGTTCGGCCCAAGAGCCGCAGAGATCCTGAAAAGCACCGTGTAGCAAGGACTTCATAAGGTCCGAGTGATACAGGATGGCCGTCAGAATGACTCTCCCCTGGATGCATCCTAAGACCAAGGTCTGGTAGGCCCGTCTATGGGTGCCGGTCGAGTTCAAGCCCATCGTCAGGAAGGACGAGGTCCGGCGCAGTCTACGCACCAAGGACCCCACCGAGGCCAGGCGGTCTTCAAGCAGGTCGTCGCCGAGATCGAGGCCGAGTGGCACCAGATGCGGGAGGCCGCCGAGTTCGTGAAACCCCATCTTCCCGAGCGCGCGCTGAGCCAGATGGATGCGCATGGGCTCGCCGGCGAGATCTATCGATCGATCGTCGAACTGCACCGGGCGACCCCCGGGCATCCGGAGCGCTGGGAGAAGGAGATTGCAGAGCTTCAGCGCATGCTGCCCGCTCGCGAGAGAACACCGGGCGCTCATTTCGTCGTCATGGGGCCCTGGTCGATGGGGTCCAACAGCGTTGCCCGGATTCTCGGAGCAGAGGTGCGGGCGTTCCTCGATGCCCGGAACGACAACCTGGACGCACCATCGTTCGTGAGGCTCTACGCCGCGGTGGCGCTGTCGAAACGCGAGGCCTACGCACAGCTGCTCCGCAACTCGATGGGCGATTTCACGCTCGATTCGAAGGCCGATCGATTCCCGCCCGTGCCGCCTCCGCCGAGCCCGATGCAGCCGGAGGAGGCCGGTGGCGCGGTGGATCCGGACGTGCTGCTGAAGAAA
>CAJYKO010000222.1 GCA_913775215.1 uncultured Devosia sp.
TATCGATCTCGAAACCGGCTGGCAGAAGATCGGTGACGAGAATGCGTGCCTGCCAGTCATTTTGCGGAATGGCGGTCAGCACCACAACGTATCGTTGGTTCTGCTCGACCTCGCTGACATTCACCTCCTCGCCATCCATTGAGTAATAGGTCTTCTCGATGGTAAAGCCGTCGCCGCCCGCCGGCAGGGGCTTGGACAGCGGCGCCACGGTGGTGACGACCGCCGTGACAGGGTTCGCCGAGGCGTTGGTGACGTTGAGCGGCGCCCGAAGCAATTCATCGCCGCTCATACGCTGGCTGAAGCCGCCCCGTTTCAACGTGCCGTTCACATCGAGGCGAATATCTTTGTCCTCGCCCTTCAAGGCACGGGCGGCCAGAACCATCCAGGCTTGCTCCTGCGTACTGGTATAGCTCCTTGACTCGAAATCCTTGGCAACGACGCCCGCAAGCTGAGACACGACCGCCGGAACCGGACGGCTTTCTGCCGCCAGCGCCAGAGAGGCGGCGCCATCTCGCAACGCTGAACCGTAATCGGCGCGCGCCAGCGGCACGTTCGCGCTGGAAGAGGCCATGGTCAACGAGGCTCCGAAGGCGGATTTGGCGCGTGCCGCATCGCCATAGAGAGAGAGCGCTGCCGCAACCTGTGCCTTGGCAAGCGGCGTCGGGAACTCGTTCAAGGCCGTATCAGAATAATAGCGCAGATCGTTGATCGCAGCCTTGCGGTTGCGCGCCAGAACGTAGAGCGAATAGGCGATCTCGTTGCCGCGATCCTTGACATTGCTGTCATAGGCGAGCCCATTTTGCAGATTGTTCAGTGCCTGCACCATGGCCGCTTCCGGCACATCGTAGGACTGCTCACGTGCCCGCGTCAGGAAATCGGTGATGTAGGCGTCCAGCCATAGATCCCCTTCGCCCGGCGACCAGAGACCGAAGCTACCTGCGCTCGATTGGAAAGAGAGCACCCGGTAGATCGCATCCTGCACACGCTTGCGCAGTTCCGGATCGTCCTTGCCACCGCTGTCCTTCATCAATTCTGACGCGTAAAGCAGCGGCAGCGCCCGGCTCGTCGTCTGTTCGGCGCAGCCATAGGGATACTTGTCCAGCATCATCATCAGTGCCGGAACATCGAAGGCCGGAGAGCGGGTGACGTTGACCGACACCGACGAGCCAACCAGCAAGCTATCGGCCAGGAGGTTGCCGTCCACCGTCAGGCTGCTGTTCGGCGCAATCTTAATGTTGCGGCGTGTCGTGACCGGAAGAACCGATGGACGCACGGGAATGGTCAGCGCCTGCTCCAGCGAAATACCGCTGGCATTGCTGACCCTGATCGCCATCTCCCCTTCACCGGGAAATTCGCCCGTCAAAGGCACGGTCAGGGACGTCTTCCCACCCTTCTCCAGTCTCTTTACCTCAGAGAATTCGCCCTGATCCACGGTCACAGCCATGTTGCTGGTGACATCGATCTTGTAATCACCTGCCTCGCCATCGGTGTTGACAATGTCGAGCCGCAACTGCGACACGTCGCTTGGGCTGAGGAACTTTGGTGCGCTGGCAGTCACAACCACCGGATCGCGGATGACGACATCCGAAACCGCATGACCGACTCCGGTCTTGGTCCAGGCAACCGCCATGACCCGCGCCGTGCCGTTGAATTGCGGAATATCGAAACTGACCGTCGCCTTGCCCTCACTATCCAATTCAACCGGACCGGCAAAAAATGCAACGAGCTTCTCTTTCGGCGGGCTGCCCTGCAGCGCAACCTGCCCGCCATCGCCACCGGTTCTGAGACGCCCAGTGGCACCGAGCGAACCATCGATCAGGCGGCCATAGATATCGCGGATTTCAAGCCCAAGCCTACGCTGGCCGAAATACCATTCATCCGGTTTCGGCGGCTCGTAGCGGGTGAGGTTTAAAATGCCGACATCCACGGCTGCAATCGTCACATAGGCCTTGTCCCCCGCACCCGCACCGGAGACATGCACCGGAATCTGCAGCGCCTGTCTTGGCAATGTCTGCTTTGGAAGATCGAGCGCGATGCCGAGCTTGCGCTCGCCTGGATCGACCGCCAGCCACTTCACGCCGATGGCGCGCATCGGCATACGGCTTTCCTGCGCGTCGCCGGGGCGGAACAGGGTTGCCGTTACATAGGAACCAGCGCCCCAATCTTCCGTCACCGGGATTTCGACTTCGCCGCCCTCGTCACCGATCTCGACATTCTGCACCGAGATCAGCTTTTCGGAACCTGCGACCACCATCAACTGTCCGGCGTAACGGGAGGTGACCTGAAGCTTGGCGGTCTCGCCGACCTTATAGCTTTGCTTGTCGAGCGCGATTTCCAGCGCATCCGGCGTCTCGGTCGAGCTTGCGGTGACGAACCAGCCAGCATCGAATTCCACGCTGGAGACTGCACCATCATTTTGTGGGGCTTCTACCTCCAGCCGGTAACGGCCCCAGTTGACGGGAACGGAAATCTCCGCACCATCCGATGTTACGGAAAGCGTACCGGTCTCTATCTGCTTGGTATGAACCACCGGCTCGTAGCGCCAGGAATTGCCCTGACGATACCATTGATAATTGCGCTCGACCTTGATCAGCTTCCAGGTGAGCTCCTTCATGGCCTGACTGCTGCCGTCTGGCGCAAGGCCGATCACATGGAAACGGCCGATGGAGTTTTCCGCCAGATCCCCCGAGAATTGCGGCTTAATGCCGATCATGTTGGCGTCGGACTTAATTGGCAATGTCAGCGAACGCTCCACCGCACGGCCGCCCGCCTCGCGCATGCGGACCGTGATGTTGGCCGACAGGAACTGCGTGGTTGAGGGAAGATCACCAAGCTCCACCGGGAAGCTTGCCTTGCCGTTTTCATCCAGGGCAGGAAGATTATCGAGCGTCGTGCGGCTTTCCTCTTCCGTCCCCTCATCCGCCAGGCCGAATAAGTAGCCTTCGAAGGCCGGGTTGGTGCGCGTCGGCTTCAGGGCAACTTCGCCCTCAAGCTCAAGCCCCGCAGCCGGCGCGCCATAGAGATAGCGACCATCGACATCAATTGTCGTCTCGCCTGCCGGATCGATCTCTTTTGCCGCGCTGGTGAGGTCGAACTCCGTGCGATCCGGCACGAAATCATCCACCAGGAAGGATTGTTCGCTGATCGCGCTTGCCTTCGGATCGGTATAGATGCGCATCGTCCAGGTGCCGCGCATGGCGGTTTCCTGCAGCGGCAGATCGACCGCGTGGCCTCCCAGCGCCTTGCCGTCGCTGACGAAGCGGCGGTCCTCGACGCCGTCAGGCCTCGAGAAGATGAAGGTCAGTGGCAGGTTCTCGATCGCATTGCCTTCGACGTCGCGCGAAAGTGCTGCGGCATGCACCGTCTCACCCGCGCGGTAAATGCCGCGTTCGGTCCAGCTGAACACGTCGATGGCGCCGGGTGCGGCACGACCGGTTACACCGCGATCGGAAAGATCGAAGCCAGCGCGTGTCATGTCGAGAAAGACATAGTCCTTTTCGCCATTGCGCGCTGTTATGATGGCAGGCGCCTGTCCTGCAGAGCCTCGCATCAAGCCTGCGGAAAATGTTGCACGGCCTTGGCCATCCGTGGTGGCGGAACCGAGC
>CAJYKO010000223.1 GCA_913775215.1 uncultured Devosia sp.
GCCAGGCGCACGCCCGCCATGCCGTATTCGTAGGAACTGTCCGTCGCGCCGATCAGCTCTTTGTCATCGACGGAAAAGCTCAGCCGATCGCCGGCGATGGCAAATGAGAATTCGTAGCTCTTGCCCATGTCCGCCTTGAACGGCGCCCGCGCCAGGATGGTCGATCCGAAATCTTCCTTGAGGATGACGACCTCGTCGCCCTCAAACCCGGCAGCATAGAACCGCCCGGTCCCCTGCACCCGTGCCGTCACCAGTTGCGAGGCGCCGGACAGCCGCTGGATATCGGCCTTCACGGTGACATTCTTGGCATAATAGTGCCCGGTCCACATATCGGCATCGCCCGCCGTATGCCCCTGAATGCGGCCAAAGCTCTTGGTCCAGTGCCCACGATTGAAGGTGAAGCGCGAAATGGCACCCCATTCCTGCACTTCTGTCTCGGGCTCGATCACCGTATGCCCCGCGCCCTCGACCCTGAAATCGGCGAGGAACAGCCGGCCGAGGAATTTGACCCGACCAAAATATTCGATCGAAATGCCGATCTCATCGATCGCCTCGACCCCCTCGGGCACGACAAAACTATAATCCTGCCAGCCTTCCGCCGACGGCACATGCCAGGCGCCCGTCTCCTCGATCGCCCCGCTCATCGTCCGCCGGACATAGGGCGCGACCCGAAGATTGCCATCGCCATTCCATGGATCGAGCCAGAGCTTGAACGACACGGTCTGCCCCGCATCGACCACCGGCGAGAACATCGGGCGATAGCGCTCATCGTCAAAATCGCTGCGCCGATAGAACGGCTTCCAGAAGACGCGCCCACCCTGCCCGCGCTCGAGCCGATCGAGCTGGATTTCGAGCGATCCGCGCGACCCCTCGACATGCCGCTCATCCGAATGTTTGAGCGAAATCTGGTTGAACCCTTCGGTCCGGAACCCATGGGTCGAACCCGGCAGGTCGAAGTCGAACCGCAGCCCGCGGCGCGTGAAATCCGCGAGCCACAGCGCCGGCACGTCCCGCCCCGCAAGCTGTAGGGCCAGAACCGTCAGCTCCCGCGCAAAACTCGGGATATCGACGATATTGATCGTCCCCACGATCCCTGACGCCACGAGGAAATCGTTGATGGGCTTGCGGTACTTGTCCCAGCCCTCGTGCAGACCCTGGAACGTCGCGACGATCGCCGCAGCATTGCCCGCATTGCAGTCAGTATCCCAGCCCGCCATCGTTGCGATTTCGGCCGTCCGCGGCAAGTCTCCCTTGCCATAAAGAATGGCCATGATCGTCACGCCGGCATTGGGAATGATGTGGCACACGCCGGGATAGCGGTCATAGCCCCAATCCGCCGTCAGCATGTCGCGGCAAGCCCGCCAATCGTCCGGATTGGCCTTATGAAAATCGATCACCGCCCGGCACACCCGCGCATAGGTCGACCCCGCATCGATCGTCCCCATCGCCGTTTCGATGATCTCGTCGATACTTTTAGCTTCAAACGCTGCCGCAATCGCCGCCGCGCAGAACCGCGCGCCATTGAGCCCGTCGCCGTCATGGGCAACACTCGCTGCCATGGCCGACATATCCGCCGCCCGCTGCGGATTGCCCGGGTTCACCCAGCCCCAGCTATCGATAAAGATCTGCCCGCCGATCTGCTCGGCCACCGTCGTGCCGTTCTGCGCGATCGAGCCCGATTGCGGCGCCGGAATACCGGCGCGCAGATTGCGATAAGCCGTGTGCTCGGTCGACACGCCAAACCCGCCCCACCAATACATGCCATGCTCCTCGGCGGCATAGTTGAGCCAGGTCTTGCCCACATCTTCGGCCGTCGCACCGAGCCCATAGTCGCGCAGCGCACGAATGAAATAGACCGGGCCATTGGTGTCGTCGTCCGCCGCGAAATTCTTGAAATCGCGCAGATATTGCGTCACCTCGCCATAGGTCTTCTGGATGCGATCATAGCTCCAGATGGTCGGCTCGACCGGCGCACCGAGCCGCACGCCAATGGCCTTGCCGATAAACCCGGCATAGATCTTTTCAAGGATTTGGATTTCAGAGAGCATTCGGCGTCTTTCTTGGCAAAAGGTCAGGAAGGCCAGCGATTAGGCTGGCTCGAAAAGTGCGGCGCGTGCCGCATCGCGTTGGGCTTGGGCCGCCCGGTCAGCCGCGATGATCGCGGCCACGGTCTTTGAAAAAGCATCGGCCGAAGCCGTCAGCGTCAGGCGATTGGCCGCATCGATCTGGTCGCGCTCGCCTTTGTCGATCACAGCCTCGCCATGCATCGCGCCGAGGATCGCCCCAGCCATGACGCCGATGGAATCCGTATCGCGCCCCGAATTGATCCCGTCTTCGATAGAAAGGCGGAAGTCCCCCCGGTTTAAGAGACAAAAGCCGAGCGCGAGTGGCAATTCCTCGATGGAAAGGAGCCGGCTCGGCCGATAGGCGTCGCTCACCCGCCCTGCTTTATCGGCACTATGATTGACGTCGTCGCCCATGACCGAAAAGCGCGCGATAGCAGCGTGAAATGCCGCGCAAACCTGAGCGTGATCGGCACCGGTTCCCCGCATCTGCCGCGCTTCTTCAGCGATGGCAATGATCGCGGCCCGCGTGCCGTCCTTGGCGAGCCCGACGACCGTATCGACGATTTGGTCGATCGTGGTCCCCGGGACGAAGGCCGCAGCCACCGCCGCGGCCATCACGCCCGCCGCCTCGAGCCCATAGCTCTCTTGGTGCCCCGATGCAAAGGCGATCGCCTCGTCATAGGCCGCCTTGGGGTCGGCCGCATTCGCTGCCCCGATCGGAGCGATGTACATGGCCGCGCCACAGTTCACCATATTGCCAATGCCGCCTTGGCGCGGATCGCAATTGGACAATTGATGGCGCTGGAAAATCCACTTTTCTGGATAGAACAGGCGATCGATCAACATCGCCTCGCGCCCAAGTTCGGGCACCCAGCGCTTGGTCCAGGCGATCTGGCGCACCATCCCATCGGCCATGTCCCACGCATCGAGATGGCGCCCCACTTCGGCATAGATATCCATCATGGCAAGGGTCATCAGCGTATCGTCGGTGACGATCCCGTCGCCCCGCACCCTATGGTTCCGCTGCTCGGGCGGCAGGTCCATCTTGTGCCAGCGCGTCATCACCGAGGTCACCCGCCCATAGCGCGCCTTGATCTCTGCCGCCGACAGTTTTTCGACCGGCGCCCCCAAGGCATCGCCCAAAGCGATCCCATGGAGCATGCCGCGAATGCGGGATGAGAGGGTTGGTGTCATGTCAGGTTCCGACTTCACGTTTGGGCTGGCGCTGCGCCAGCCAGTGTTCGCAACAATCTCGACGTCATCCCCGCAAAAGCGCAGATCTCTGTTTTGCTTTCACAGGAGATTCCCGCTTTTGCGGGAATGACGCGGGGTTGGGCATGCCCCTCCCTGATGAGGGGAGAGGCAGGGTCGTTATTGGCCGAGCACCGTCGCCGCATATTCAGCCATGCGCTGGCCACCGGCAGCGTTATATTCGCTGACGAACTGGTCCCACTGGTCGAGCGAGGCTTCGCCAGTGATGAACTTGGCGACCCAGGACCGATAGACCTGCTCGGCAGCGTCGACTTCGGCGGCATATTCGGCCGGCCAGACAAAGGCATTGTCGGCGACGAAATTGGCCTTGATCGTGTCGAGCGCGGCCTGGCCGGTTGCCGACAGCAGCGGCACCGGCGGCTCCCAATTGGCAGCGTTGAAGAAGCGGGCATACCAGGTCGAAATCTGGTCGGTGAACGTTACCGCGCCGCTGGCATCGGTCGTGTGATGCACGCCTTCAAAGCCCATGCGGTCGATATCCTGGCCCTCTTTGGATGCCATGAAATCGAGCACCGCAAAGGCCTCGTCCTTATGCTCGGAAATGGACGAGATCGCCCAGCCGCGCGATTCCTTGGAGACATCGAGCGCTGCCAAGCCTTGTCCGCCAGGACCCGAAGGAATGGGCAGTAGCGTCAGTTCGATATTCTCGCCCGGATGGGCCTGGCGCATCTTGCCGGCATAGATGTCGATGACTTCCGGCGACGAACCGAACACGACACCAGCCTTGCCGGTATAGAATTTGTCTTCCTTCACGTCGAACGTGTTGGTCACATATTCCTTGTCGAAGAGGCCCTTTTCGGCGAGCCGCGCATAGAATTCGATCTTCGCCTTTTCCGCATCGGTCACGCGCGAATTGACCCAGGCGCCATCGGCAGTCTTCATCCAGGTGCCGGTCACCCCGAATGCCTGGTTGAAGATGGAATCGAGTTCGTTGGTATTGCCGAAGCCGGTCAGCCCCAGCGTATTGCCTGGCGTACCGTCACCATCGAGATCGCCATCATGGATCGCCTGGAACAGCGCTTCATAGTCCTCGACGGTCTTGGGTGGCTCCATCCCCAGTTGGTCGAGCCAATCCTTGCGCATCACCGGCTGCGGCGCGCGCGGCGGATAGATGTAGAGAAGATAGGGATAGTTGGCGAGGCGCTCGACATTGTGCGGCCAGAGCGCGGCCTTGATGTGCTCGGACTTTTCGATCCAGGGATTGAGATCCTCAAGGATCCCCTGCTCGGCCATCTTCTGGTCGCCGCCCTGAAAATAGATGATATCCGGGATATCGCCCGAGAGCAGCATCACCCCGAGCGCATCGACATAGGCCGAGGTGCCGCCCGGCAGGTCGACCGTCTGGATATCGATATCGTGTCCCTGCGCCTTGAGCGCGGCCTCGATCTCCTCGATTTCCTTGACGTCATCGGGATTGGTGGTCAGCAGATCCTTGCTGACCAGCCGGATCGTCGTCTGCGCCATGGCAGGCGCCACGGCACCTCCCAGAATGGCCATGGCAGTCGTTGCTAAAAGCAGTTTCTTCAGTGTCATTGCACTACTCCTCCGTTGTTTTCAGTCATTGCCGCTTGCGCGGAATTTGTTTTGAAGGGCGGCCCGCGCCAGCGCGGCGTCCAAAACCCTCATCCCTTGAGCGCCCCCGACATCGTCCCCTTGGTGAAAAATTTGAGGATCAGCGGATAGATCGCGAGGATCGGCAGGATGGTGATGAAAATCATCCCGGCCTTGAGCGCGCGGATATTGATCTGGGCGATGCCAATATTGTTGTTGGCATTGTTGGCGCCGACGATGGCGATCTTGTCGCCCTCGATCACAAACTGCCTCAGCACCACCTGCAGCGGCCATTTGCTCTGGTCGTTGAGGTAGATCATCGAGCGGAAGAACTCGTTCCAGTGAAGGACGAGATAAAAGAGCGCGATGGTGGCAAGCGCAGGCTTGGCCAGCGGCAGCACGACCATGAAAAAGGTCTGGAACGGATTGGCGCCATCGAGCTCAGCCGCTTCGAGCAGTTCCTTCGGGATCTCCTCGAAGAAGCGGATGAGGATGATCAGGTACCAGGCGCTGATCGCCTTATACATGATCACCGACCAGGGGGTGTTGAGCAGGCCCAGCCGCTTCATCAGGAAGTAGTCGGGAATGATGCCCGGCTCGAAGACGATAGTGACGAGGACAAGGATAAAGATCAGCCGTCGCCCCGGCAGTCCCGGCCGCGACATGCCCCAGGCCATCAACGCCGTACCCATGACGCCGATGCAGACGCTGGTTGCCGTCATCCAGATCGAATTGAAAAGACCCCGCTGCACATTGGGATGCTGCAGCAAGAGCGTCCAGACGTCGGTCGAAAACCCATCGGGAACGATCGAGAGGCCGGAAAAGCCCGCGACCTTGCTCGGATCGGTAAAGGACAGCGCCAGAAGGTTCAGCAACGGCTGCAGCGTGAAGACCACCAGCAAAAGCAGCGTCGAGACGATGAGCACATATTCGACCCGCTCGAGCGGGGTGCGGCGCGAATGAGAGAACATCACCACACTCCCTTGCCGGTCAGCCTTTTGCTGACGAGATGGGAGGTCACGACGAGGATCATGCCAATCACTGCCTTGAAGAGGCCAGCTGCCGTCGCCAGCGCATATTCGCCCGTCGAAAGCCCCATGCGATAGACATAGGTGTCGAGGATATCGATGGTCGACGCGTTGACGTCGTTCTGGAAGTTGATGATTTGGTTGAGATCGGCGCTGAGGAACATGCCCATATTGAGAATGAAGAGCGTCGCTATGGTCGGCACGATGCCGGGAATGGTGACGTGCCAGATTTTCTGCCAACGATTGGCCCCATCCATTTCCGCCGCCTCATAGAGCTGCGGATCGATGGCAAAGATCGCGGCGAGATAGAGAAGACTGTCCCACCCGGCCGAGCGCCAGATTTCCGAGATCACCAGCACCCAGCGGATCGACCCGGTATTGGTCATATAATTCGTCGTACCAAAGCCCATGGATTGCTGGATCTGGTTGACGGCCCCGTCCGTCGGGGACAGCAGCGCGATGAACACTCCCGCGATCACCACCCAGCTCAAGAAGTGCGGCAGATAGATCGCCGACTGAACGAACCCGCGTAGCTTGCCGCTGCGCACTTCATTGAGCAGCAGGGCCACAATGATCGGCACGGGGAAGACGAAAAGGATCTTCATGCCCGAAATGATCAGCGTATTGGCGAGCACCGAATAGAAAATCGGCGAAGAAAAGAGCTGCTGAAAGTTCTTGAGGCCAACCCAGATATTGGGCGGAATGATGCGGACCTGTTCGAAGGCCATCTTGGCCTCCCAGATCGGCACATAGTGCCAGATGAAGAAGAACAGGAGCCCCGGCGCCATCATGGCGTAATAGGGCCACCATTGGCGCACCGCAGCGCGGAAGGTGCCGCTCGATGTTAACGGAATGCTACCCGATCCACCGCCAATTCCGTGGCCGCCAGATACGGGAACGTTCCCATCAGAAAGCACAGCCGAGATCTTCTGCCCATCCTTGGCAACCATGATCAGTTCCTCCCTGCCCCCGCTACGCGCCGGGGCGTCGTGACCGACAGATCGGCGAGCGAGCCTCGCTCTATCAATCGGCACGGCATATAGATGCGCCGGTGTTC
>CAJYKO010000224.1 GCA_913775215.1 uncultured Devosia sp.
TGCCGCCCCGCGCCCGGAGAAAGCCGATCGCAAGCAGCGCTACGGCTCCTCCAACCTCCGTGCGGACGACTTTGCTCCAGCTACGGAAAGCGCCCCAAAGCCCCGCAAGCCCAAGGAAGCCAAACCCTACGACAAGAACAAGGGCAAGCCAAAATGGTCCAAGCCGACGCTTGAAGGCGAAGCCCATCCGCCCAAGCGCGCCAAGGTCAAGGACCACAAAAAAGCCCGCGCCCAGGACTGACGCTCCGGCCCAGTTGCCCAATCTATCCCCGCCCAAGGGCGGGGATTTATTCTTTAAGTCAAAAAATCATGCCGGCTGGGCTTCGGTCTTCCCGATCGTCTGGGCAATCGCCGCGATCTCCGCGCTATGCTTTTCGGTCGCCGGCTCGATACTGTCCATCCAGCTCCCAAACCGTTTGAGCAGCGGCACGAAGGCTTCCACCTCTGCCTTCTCCCAGCTGCCCAGAAAATCGCCCATAATCAGGTATTTATAGGCCCGCACCGCATCGACTACGGCCTTGCCCTTCGGCGTCAGTTCGATGATCGTCCGCCGCGCATCCGCCTGGCTTACCGCCCGCCGCGCAAATCCCTCATCGACCATATCGCCTACCAGCCGGCTCGCCCGCGACGGATCGATATTGAGCCGCTCGGCCACCGTCGCCACCATCGTCTCGGATGCTGCGGTATCAAATTCGGAGGAGGGGCCATCGATCGCGAAGAGCACATCTAGCTGTGCAAGGTCGATCCCGATCCGCAAATCCACCAAGGCCCGGTTGCCGAGTTCGCGCTTCATCGCGCGACGCCGCCACTTTTGCATCAATGCGTCGATATCCATCACGGCCTCCGCCGTTTCCGCGGCAATGCCGGCCTGCTGCAGCAGGGCGTTCAATTCGGTCTTGGCGCTCAGAGGCATGGCAGCTTCCATAAAATCGCATGCTTAAATCAATTGCATGCTATTGACATGTAATTGAGTGAGGCACATGTACGCCGTCAGAATTCATTTCGCAAGGGCCGGCTCATCTCGGCCCCACTTGATTTAAGGATTGCCCCAATGTCGGACCCCGTTCAACCGGACGATGCGATGCAAGACCCGTCGACCAAGCTGGTCATCGGGGCCGTCGCCGTCACTCTTCTCTTGGCCTCTCTTGGTCAAACAATTGTTTCAACAGCTCTTCCCTCGATCGTCGGCCAGCTTGGCGGCCTTGATCACCTCACCTGGGTGGTCATCGCATATCTTCTCAGCTCCACCGTCGTTGCACCGATTTATGGTAAGCTTGGCGACCTGTTTGGCCGCAAGATCGTCCTGCAGGCCGCCATCGTCATTTTCCTCGGCGGCGCCGTGCTCTCGGCCATGGCCACTTCCATGACCTTCCTGATCGCAGCCCGCGCCATTCAGGGTCTCGGCGGTGGCGGTCTCATGGTCGTCGCCATGACTGTGGTTGCCGACATCATTCCCCCGCGTCAGCGCGGCAAGGTCCAGGGTCTTTTCGGCGCAGTCTTCGGTGTTGCCACCGTCGTCGGCCCGCTCCTTGGCGGTTTCATCGTTGAACACCTCTCCTGGCAGTGGATTTTCCTCATCAACCTGCCGGTGGGCATTCTGGCGCTCGCCGTTATCGCCGTGGCCCTTAAGCCGCGGGCCGAACGCGTCAAGCACTCGATCGACTATGCCGGCTTTGTGCTGCTATCAGGCGGCCTCACTGCCTTCGTGCTCGCCACCTCTCTGGGCGGCAACACCTGGGGCTGGTTCTCGCCCCAGATCATCGGCCTCATCGTAGGCGCCGTCGCCATTCTCGCCGCCTTCATCTGGGTCGAAAGCCGCGCCGCCGAGCCGGTCCTGCCGCTCGATCTTTTCCGCAACAACACTTTCGCGGTGACCAGTGCCGTCGGCTTCCTCGTCGGCATGGCCATGTTCGGCTCGATCACCTTCCTGCCCATGTATCTCCAGCTCGCCAAAGGCGTCTCGCCCACCGATTCCGCCTTGCAGCTCGTGCCCATGATGATCGGCCTCATCGGTGCGTCGACCGCCTCGGGCTTCATCATGACCCGCACGGGCCGCTACAAGATGCTGCCGCTGGCCTCGACATTCGTTCTGGTGATCGGCCTCCTTGCCCTCGCCAATATGCAGCTCGATACACCCTCGGTGCAGATTGCGGCCTATATGTTCCTCGTCGGCGCCGGCATTGGCCCCGTCAACAGCGTCAGCGTTACGGCAACACAGAACGCAGTCTCCCGCGACATCGTTGGTGCTGCCACAGCTGGTGTCACGCTGTTCCGCCAGATCGGTGGATCGATCGGTGTCTCGGTCTTCGGCGCCATCTTCTCGAGCGGCCTTGCTGCGCGCCTCGGCGATGTCATGCCAGAAGGCAGCGGCATAAGCTTCAGCGCCAGTGCCGTCGCGGCGCTCCCGCCTGAAGTCCGCAGCCGTGTCCTGGAAGCGTTCGCTAGCGCCCTCCATCCGGTATTCTACACCGCCGCCGGCGCTGCCATTCTTGCCTTCGCGCTCGCCTGGC
>CAJYKO010000225.1 GCA_913775215.1 uncultured Devosia sp.
CATCGATCACCACGCTCGAACCGCCATATTCCATGAAGGCATAGATGCCGTAATCCGAAGCGGTGAACGAGCCTGCCTTCACATCGGCAATCGCCTTGTTGATCATCGGCTCGCCATGCCACAGCGCACTCGCCAGGATCGTGCCCGGATAATCCGCCGATGTGTCGATCACATTGCCGATCGCCAGAATGCCACGTTCCTTGGCCGCGTCCGAAACGCCGAAGCGTTCTGCATAGAGGATGTCCGCGCCCGCATCGACCATGGCAAAGGCGGCTTCCTTAGCCTTCGGCGGATCATACCAGGAGTTGATGAAGCTCACCGAGAACTTGACGTCCGGATTGACCGACAGCGCGCCCGCCTTGAAGGCATTCATCAGCCGGTTCACTTCCGGAATGGCGTAGCCACCCACCATGCCGATCTTGTTGCTCTCGGTCTTAAGGCCCGCAACGATCCCGGTCAGGTAGCTTGGCTCGTGGATGAAATTGTCGAAGGTCGCAAAGTTCGGCTCCGCCGGCGGCAGGCTCGACCCCATCAGGAACGAAATTTCCGGATATTCCGAAGCCACCGCACGCGCCGGCTGCTCGACCCCGAATGCCTCGCCTACAATCAGGTTCACGCCCTGCTCGGCATATTCGCGCATCACGCGCTCATAGTCAGTGTTCGAGATGTTTTCCGAATAGACGTAGTCGATCTCGCCCTGTTCGTCGGCCGTCATCAGCGCATTGTGCAACCGGCTCGCCCATTGCTGCTCCACCGGCACGGTCCAGATCGCGGCAACCTTTATTACGTCCTGTGCAAAGCTGACGCCGCTCAACGCCAGCGCCATGCCGGCTGCCAGCACCGAAACAAACACGCGCCGTCCGGCAACGAATTTTTCTGTCATATCATCCCTCGTGTCGAAAACTTCATCCGGCTTCCCTGCTGCTCATTCTCTGAGCAAGAACCGGTTTCAATGCAAGCACACAGCATCCGTTGTGCACTCAACTTTAGTGGCTCAGAACCGCGCCAGCTCGCTCCGCACCGTGCCCAGAAATCCCTCGAGCCCGGCCGGCGAAACATTGTTCATGTCGTAAAGCGCCAGATATTTCGGCCGCGTCCGAAACGTCGCCCAGCCCCAACGCATGGCAATCCGCCGCGGCGGGTCGCCCATCACGAACGTGCGCCACCTGTTCCCACCATAAGTGGTCACGAACGCCACCTTCTTGATATTGGTTAGGCACGGCACCAGCCGCCCGCGATCCCCGCCGCCCTCCATGATAAAGGAGACGCCCGGCACGAACACCCGGTCAAAATACCCCTTGAGGATCGCCGGATACCCATAATTCCAAACCGGATGCACCACGACCAGCGCATCCGCCGCCTGCAACCTATCCGCATAGGGCTTGATTGCGGGCGTCAAATTCCCCGGCACATCATGATAATTCAGCCGCTCTTCCCGCGTCAGAACCGGCGAAAAACCCTCGTCATAGAGATTGAGCGCATCGACCTCATGCCCCGCGCTTTTCAGCCCCTCGATCGCCGCCCCGTAAAGCGCCCGGTTGAAACTCGTCTCGACCGGATGCGCATGAATGACATGTACACGCATCAGGCCGCATGCACCGGATTGAGCCCGTCAAAGAGCCAGGCCTTGCCCGAGGAAAAGTCGAAGTCGGGATTTTCCCAGGCAATCATCTTGCCCGGATTGAGAATGCCCTTGGGATCCGCCTCCCGCTTGAACGCCAACTGCTTCTGGTCCGTCCGCTTCATCCCGCCCTCTTCGAGCGTAAATCGATGCGGATTGAACACGTCGCAGCCGTTCTCCTCGTGAATGCGGATGATCTCCTCGAGCCGTTCCTCACTCGTATACCGCACTATCGGCAGTCCGGCATAAGTCACGAGCCCATCCTGGCGCGTCATCTCGATATGCATGGGCACCTCATCCCCAAAAATATCGACCATCTTCTTGAGGTGCTCGAGCGTCGGATAGCGCGTCTGCAAATAGGTGATCGTCGGATCGACCTTGAGCGCGCGCAGCGTCGTGTGGTTCCAGCCCAGCTCATAAATCGGCGGCAGGCGCTTCAATTCCTCCTCGCTCGCCTTGTCCGAGCGATAGAGCATCTCACCCCCATGGTGCGATACGAACAGCGCCAGCGCTTCCACCGAAACCGGCGCAACCATGATCAAGACGACCGATTGCCCATCTTTGATATAGGGCTTGTGCCGGTTGAAATAAGCCTCAGGGATAGGCGCCGCGCAGGGCGACAGCTCCTTGAGCAGGATGCCATCTTGCTTAGCGAGCTTTTCCGAAAACGCCGCCGCCTCGATGAAATCGTCGAACCCGACCATGACATCGATCCACTCATGCGCCTCGGTCAGCGGCATTTCCGCTTCGACGATAATGCCATTGGTCCCATAGGCATGCGCGACCTTGAGAATGTCCTCGCCCACGAGATCAAGCTCCCGCGGCTCCGCCTCGCAGGTGATAATCTTCAAGCCCAAAATAGACCCCAGCGCCCTCAACCCGCCCCAGCGGATCGAACCGACGCCGCCCGAACCCCCAGCGATAAACCCGCCCAGCGATGCCATGCGATAGGTCGAGGGATGAAACCGTAGTTCGCCACCCACAGCGGCCTTCGTCTCATGATCGAGCTTTTCGAGCACCGCCCCAGCCTGCGCCCGGACCCGATCCTTCTTGATCTCGAGGACCTTGTCCATGTTCATCAGGTTCAGCATCGCCCCGCCTGAAAGCGGCATGGCCTGCCCATAATTGCCTGTGCCCGCCCCGCGCGGGGTAATCGCCACGCCATGCTTGAACGCGGCGCGGAGCACAGTCTTCACTTCCTCATTGCTGCGCGGCGAAACCACCACCTCCGCGGTCACATGGTCGAGCTTTGCCTTGAGCACGGGCGAGTACCAATAATGGTCGCGGCTGCGCTGCTGCACGATGCGCGGATTGTCTTCTTGCGGAATGTCGCCCAGTTCGGCGCGGAATGCTGCAATGCTCATGCTTGGCCCATCAAGTCGTCGAGTTCACGGTAATCGGGGAGGGTGGTGTCGATCGCCTGTCCGGCGCGGATGACAATCCGGTCGGCCTGTGGCCGAGACATCAGTTCGGTCCAGCTGCGTCCTTTGAAGAGCACCAGATCAGCCGGCGCCCCGACGCCGAACTCACCCTTGTAGCCGAAGCCGGCAATGCCAGCCGGATCGGCGGAAACCGCCCGCGCCCAGGCAAAGGCCTCGTCCTGCGGATGATCGTAATGCAAGATTCGCGCGCCCTCGCGGAACACCTCGAACCCGTCGAGATCGCCATAGGCGTAGAAGGGGTCGCGCGTATTGTCCGACGCAATCGCGACCTTGACGCCCGCCGCCTTCAATTCATTGAGCAACGTCACCCCACGCCAGCGCGGCGTTCGCACACCAGCGCTATTGTCCCGGTCTTGCAGATACATATTGCACATCGGCAGCGACACGACGGCAATCCCAGCTTGCGCCACCTTGTCGATCACGCGCTTGGCCGTGTCGCTGTCCTGCACAGCCAGCGAACAGCAATGCCCCGCCGTCACCGAGCCGGTAAATCCACTTTCGATCACCGCATCGGCTAGACACTCCAGCGCATTCGCCTTTGGGTCCGGGCTTTCATCGGTATGCAGATCGATATCGAGCCCGAGCTCCCCCGCGATCTCCACCAGCTTCCGCATAATGAGCGGATTGTCCGGATGCACCGCGGTCGATCCACCCAAAATCCCGCCAGCCGCCTTGGTCGCGGTCGCAACCGCTCGCAGCTGTTCCGCATCGAGGATCGTGTCGGGCCCCATCAGCCCCGCGCCCTGCAGTTCGATCCGCCCGGCCCAGCGCTCGCGCATGGCGGAAAAAACCGTCCAGGTGATTTCGTGCTGCGGAGGCGCCATGTCGAGATGCGTGCGGATCGCCGCCGTGCCATGCGCAAAGGCGCAGCGCAGCGAGAAATCCATGCGCCGTTCGACATCGCTCGCCGCCCAATTGGCCTCGCGATCGGCCAATACGGCCTTGAGCGCCCCTATCCAGGTGCCGTCCGGATTTTCTTTCCGCGCCCAGATATGCCCCTTGTCGAGATGCGTGTGCAGATCGACAAAAGCCGGCAAAACGATATCGCCGCGCATATCGATCTTCTGCGGCAAAGTCGCCGACCCCGCCGCGCCAATCGCCGCAATCGCCCCATCGGCAATCGTGATATCGACAGCCTTCAGTGCACCCGAAGCAGGCTCACCCAGCACCGAAGCCGGGACAGTGGCATTGACCACGGCGTAATGGCCATCCGCCGGAACCGAAACACTCACAAACCAACCCTCCCACGCAGCAGGCAGTATTCAAGCATGCCAGCGCCCGCCCTTCCCTCCGTAGCCCTCATGGTGAGGTTCGGAGCAAAGCGTAGCCTCGAACCACGGAGGCGTGCCACAAAACTTAGTGCTACCGCTGCAGCGAGGTTCGCCTTGCCAGTCGCCTTGCCGTCTTCCTGAAAAGTTGGCGGGATCGGCAGTGCCGCGCTCCAACCCATGAAAATCGCCTGAACCCCCATCTCAATTCTCCCGCTTCAGCGCACTTTCGTGCCAGCGATGTAGCATCGCCCAGGAGATCAGCGAGGTCAGCGCAAAGATCGCGACACCGGTCATCATCAGCAGCACCAGCGCCGCATAAAGTCGCGGATAATTCAGCCGATAGCCGGATTCGAGCAGCCGGAACGCCAGCCCCGACCCCTTGCCGGCCGAACCCGCCGCAAATTCCGCCACCACCGCCGCGATCAGCGATAGGCCCCCGCCAATCCGCAGCCCCGCCGCGAAATAGGGCAGGGACGACGGGAGCTTGAGATGGATCAGCGTCTGCCAGCGGCTCGCGCCATAAAGCTCGAAGAGATTTAGAAGGTTATGGTCGACGCTTTTGAGCCCCGCGACCATGTTGGAAAGGATCGGAAAGAACGCCACGACAAAGGCGCAGGTCAACAGCGCCGATTGCGTGTCGGGCATGTAGATGATCAGCAGCGGTGCGATGGCGATCATCGGCGTTACTTGCAGGATCACCGCAAAGGGAAAGAGCGCCAGTTCGATCCAGCGGCTCTGCACCAATATGATCGCCAGCCCAACGCCGCCGACCAGCGCAATTGCAAGCGCCATGACGGTAATACGTAGCGTTACCAGCAGCGATGGCGCGAGCGTCCCCCAATCGGTAAAAAGCGCAGTCACTACATCGAGCGGCGCCGGCATGATATAACGCGGCACCTGATTGATCACGATATGCGCCTGCCACGCGGCAATCGCCAGCAACACCATGAACACCGGTACAACGATTGAGAGCACACGCTCGCTGACGCTCGACCGGCTGATCGGAATGACGACTTGACTGTCAGTTCCGGCTTCTGTGGAAGCCTTGTCAAAAGCAACGGCATCGCTCATTTCGCCTGGGCTCCCCGCATGATGGCTTCCTGAAGCGCGCGTGAAACCGTGTCGGTCGTCGCGCGATATTCCTCCGAAGTGCGATAGTTCTCGTCGCGCACCGCCGAGGTTTCTAGCGGCAAGTCTGCATAAACCTGGCCCGGCCGCGCGCGCATGACGACGATGCGATTGCTCAAAAAAGCGCTCTCGAACACCGAGTGCGTGACGAAGATCACCGTGATTCCCGTTTCTCGCCAAAGACGCAGCACGTCGTCATTGAGCTTTTGACGCGTGATTTCATCGAGCGCCGCAAAGGGCTCATCCATCAGTAAGAGCTTTGGCTTGGTCACCAGCGCCCGCGCGATCGAGACGCGCATCTTCATCCCGCCCGAAAGCTCGCGCGGATAGGATTTGGTGAAATCGGCAAGGCCAACCGAGGCCAGAACCTCCATGATCGCTGGATTGGCATCGGCCTTGGAGACGCCGCGCAGCCGCAGGGGCAGATAGACATTGCCCCACACCGTCTGCCAGGGCATCAGCGTCGGCTCCTGGAAGACGAAGCCGACATCGCCCTCGGGCAATCCCTTCTTGCTGATCTGCGAAGAAGGCCAATCGATCGTGCCCGAGCTCGGTGCGCCGAGCCCCGCAATAATGCGGAGGGCAGTGGATTTGCCGCAGCCAGAGGGTCCGAGCAGGCTCAGAAATTCGCCGCGCTGCACGTCGAGCGACATGTCCTTGAGAGCCAAGGTGCCGTTGGAAAAGAGCTTGCTGACATGCCGCATGGAAACGACAAGCCGGGAAGCCGCGGGTGGCGCCTGTGTGGCGGGCGCAGAAATCGTCAGGTCAGTCAAAGTGCATCGCCCATTCTAGGGTCGGAGCGGCGCGGACGTCATGCCCGCGCCGGGAGATAAGGATTACTTGAAGAGATCGACGCCAAGGCCCTGGCAGACATATTCGGTCGTATAGGCCTTGCTCACGTCGATACCGGCTTCGAAGACGCCGACCTTGACCATCGAGTCGTAGAAGTCTTTCCAGCCGGCGTCTGTCATGCAGCCGATGCCCTTGGTTTCGGCATCACCCGATACGACGATCCCGTATTCCTTCATCTTCTCGATGCCATAGGCGATCTGATCATCGGTCATTTCCGGATTGTCGGCCTTGATCAGGTCGTTGGCAGCTTTGTTGTCGCCATAAAGATAGTTCGACCAGCCGACGATCGTCGCTTCCACGAAACGCTTGGCAATATCGGGGTGCTCATCGACCCAGGGCTTCATTGCTTCGATCGTGGTCGAATAGGGGTGGTAGCCCTGATCGGCGAGGAGCCACACATCTGGCGTGAACCCGGCTTCGCGTTCGATCGCAAGCGGCTCCGAGGTCAGGTAGCCCTGCTGGATTGCCATGTCGTCAGCGAGGAAGGAAGCCGGATTGAACTGGTAGGGCTCGTATTTCTCTTCAGCGAATTCCGGCCATTCGGTCTTCATCCATGTGAAGTATGACGTGAAGCCGTCAGCGCTGAGAATGTACTTCGAGGCGCCGGCAAGTTCTGGAAAGCTCGCGAACTTGCCCGGATGCGACATCAGGATTTGCGGATCCTTCTGGAAGATCGCGGCCAGGGTAATGGTTGGAATGCCTTCCTTGACCGCGTTGATCGCGCCGGTCGCGCCGCCCATGTAAAACTGGACCTGACCGGATACCAGCATCGGCCGGCCCGGAGACTGCGGCCCGCCCTGCATGATGGTGACGTCCAGGCCATACTTCTCATAAGTGCCGTCGGCGACAGCCTGGTAGTAGCCACCATGTTCGGCCTGGGCGAGCCAATTGGTGGCGAAGGTGACCTTGTCCAGTTCCTGGGCCGAAACCTGCGTGGCGGCAATGGCCATGGCGGCCAGAATGGTCGTCTTGAGTGTTGCGTGCATCTGCTGCGTTCCCTTGCTCCGATCGTTGCGGAGCTGATTGATTGGGCGATCTCCTTCACCCTGCCCCCACCCTTCCGCACTTGACTGCAGATGAAAACCCAAAAAATAGGCAGTCCAAGTGAATGCCTGCTATGCGTGCAATTTATGTCTGAAAGGGCTGGTCAAGCGCTTTACCTTTGGCTTAGCATTCGCCTCGCAAGCTTTGGATAACCATGACCACCGTCCTAGACCCGACTGATATCCATCCCCCTTTCGCGCCCTACAGCCACGGCATCGTCGTCCCGCCCGGCCAGCGTCTCGTCTTCTGCTCCGGACAGCTGGGCATCTCCGCCGATAAGACAATCCCGCCCGATTGCGCAGGTCAAACCAAGCTCTGCTTTGAAAACATCGCCGCCATCTTGCGCGATGCCGGCCTCGGCCTGGAACACATCATCCGCATCAATGCCTATGTCACCGGGCGCGAGCATCTCCCCGACTATATGGGTGTCCGCAACGCGCTCTTTGCCGCGCCCTATCCCGCCTCGACGCTGATGATCGTCTCCGGCTTCGCCCGGCCCGAATTCGTCGTCGAGATCGAAGTCATCGCCGCTGGTCCAGTCTA
>CAJYKO010000226.1 GCA_913775215.1 uncultured Devosia sp.
CCGGGACAGGGTCACTCACACCCTAAGGTTCCGAGACCAGAAAAAGCCGGTTGCTGGATTGTATACTGTATGACAAGGTTTGGGAGGGTTTGCACTTTCTCAGCCAGGTTGCCCCTCTATGTATCGCATCGGCGTCGACGTTGGCGGCACCTTCACCGATTTTACTTTGCTCGACGATCGGTCTGGTGACGTCCATTTCTTCAAGACTCCTTCCACTCCCCACGATCCCTCCGAGGCTATCGAAAATGGGCTTCGCGCCATGCTCGATGAACTGGGGTTTGAACCCGCCGCGGTGACCTACCTGGCGCATGGGACCACTGTTGCCACCAATATCGTCATCGAGCGGCGCGGCGCCCGCACCGGACTGGTGACCACGAGGGGGTTTCGCGATGTGCTGGAACTGTGGCGACAGGCGCGGCCATCGATCTACGACTATCGGGTCGAGAAACCGCCGGTGCTGATCCCGCGCGACCGCCGGGTCGAGGTACTCGAGCGGATCGGCCCAGACGGCGAGGTATTGCAGGAACTCGACCAAGACTCATTGCGCGAAGCGGTCAGGATGCTAGCGACCAAAGGCGTCGAGAGCGTTGCAATCTGTTTTCTTCATTCCTATCGCCGCCCCGAGCATGAGGCGCGAGCAAAAGAGATCGTCCGCGAACTGCTGCCGGACGCCTATGTCAGTCTCTCCTCGGAAATATTGCCGGAGTTCCGGGAGTTCGAGCGCATGTCGACAGTGGCGGTCAACGCCTTCGTTGGCCCGCGCATGGGCAGTTATCTGCAGCGCTTTAGAGATCGCGTATCCGATGTCGGCATTCCCGTTGCGCCATACACGATCCACTCCAATGGCGGGCTGATGTCGATCGATACGGTTTATGCGAGCCCGGTCAGGACCTGTGTGTCGGGACCGGCGGCCGGTGTTGTCGGCGCAGCGGAGATCGGGCGCGTTGCCGGCATACCCAATCTCATCACCTTCGATGTCGGCGGCACCTCGACGGACGTATCGCTGATCGACAATTGCGCGCCCCTCTTTACGAGCGCGCGGCTCGTTGCGGGTTATCCGGTCAAGACGCCAATGCTCGATATTCATGTTATCGGGGCAGGCGGCGGGTCGATCGCCGCCATAGACGACGCGGGTTCAATGAAGGTTGGTCCTCGCTCTGCTGGCGCGGCGCCGGGCCCTGTCGCTTATGGCCGCGGCGGCACCGAGCCGACGATCACCGACGCAAATCTTTGCCTGGGGCGGCTTGACGCCACGACACTTCTGGGTGGCCGCATGCCGATCGATCTGGAGGCCGCGCGCCGCGTCATCCGTCAATCGATCGCTGAACCGCTTGGGATCTCTCTGGAAGCTGCTGCTCACGGCATCATCCAGATCGCCAATGCCAATATGAGCCGCGCGATCCGGTCGGTGTCGGTGGAAAAGGGCTATGCCATGGCCGACTTTGCCCTATGCGCCTTCGGGGGGCCGGCCCTCTTCATGCTGCGGAGGTTGCGGTCGAATGTGGCCTGCCACGTATCCTCATCCCGCGGGAGCCGGGCACGCTTTGCGCTCGTGGCATGCTACTGACCGATCTTAGCTCCGATTATGTCCGAAGCTATTTCTCAGATTGCACCGCCGAGAACTGGACGCATGTTCTAGGCCTTTTTCAGGCCATGGAGGCGGAAGGCGCCGGCTGGTTCGCCGCCGAGGGCGTGCAGGACAGCGCGCGCCGGTTCAACCGCGTTCTCGATGCGCGCTATCGCGGCCAGAATTTTGAGGTCAAGGTCGATTGTTCTGGCCTCGGGCCCGATGACCTTGGCGAACTGCAAGAGCGATTTCACGCCGCCCACATCAAGGAATATGGCTATGACATCCGTCACCGCGCCATCCAGTTCGTATCAGCCCGGGTGCAGGCGATCGGCACCGTCGAAAAGGCACCCCAGGCCGAAGTGCGCGGCGGCGACAGCCTCTCGGGGGCGCAAACCAGCTCCCGGCCGGTTTATTTCGACGACAGCCATTGCTGGATCGACACCCCAGTTTATAGCCGGGGCGCCTTGCCTTCGGGCGTTACCATCCCGGGGCCGGCGATCATTAATGAGATGAGCGCAACCAGCCTCGTCCTGCCCGGCCAAAGTGTCATCGCCGACCGCTGGGGCAATCTGATTGTGGAGACCAGGCTGTGAACGAAGACGCTGACCGCATCGGCGAAGCCATTCAGATGGAGGTGTTCTCCAACCGTCTGCTCGCCATCGCCGAGGATATGGGGTCCATCCTCATCCGTTCGTCCTTTTCGTCCAACATCAAAGAACGTCGTGATTGCTCCACGGCGATCTTCGATGCCAAGGGACAATTGATCACTCAGGCCGACCACATCCCCATCCATCTCGGCGCCATGATTGGCGCGGTAGAGGCAATGCTGGGGCGGTATCCGCTCTCGGCCATGAAGCCTGGCGACGCCTTCATCGCAAACGATCCTTACCTCGCAGGCGGCAGCCACCTGCCCGATATTTCGATCATCACCCCCGTCCATCACAACGGCCGTGTGCGCTTCTTTGCCGGCAACATCGCGCACCACGCCGATGTGGGCGGCAAGACGCCGGGGTCGACGTCGGGCACGTCTCGATCGATCTTCGAGGAAGGCATCCGACTTCCGGTGATCATGATCGCCCGAGCCGGCGAGATCGACGAGGACCTGCTCGAGCTGATCGCGCACAATACCCGTGATCCCGAAGAGCG
>CAJYKO010000227.1 GCA_913775215.1 uncultured Devosia sp.
TGGCCGGCCCGATCCTCTTGGGCGGTGTCGCTGTCGTGCTCGGTCTTCTGCCCGATTGGCTGGGGCATGACGTGCTAGGGCCGGCGGGCGGCGCTATTCTCGGCGAACCCATCGAGAGCCATCTGACCCTTGCGCTCGATATCGCGAGCCCATTGCTCTGGCTTTCCGCGATCACCTGGCTGGCTTCGGTTCTGGTCTTCCAGAAGAGCCAGGCCATCCGGGCGGTCTTGCGGCGTTTCAACACTGTCTTGCCATCTGCCTATCGGCTGTTCGACGTCTTGATGTTTGGATTGATCCGGATGGCAGGCGCGGTGACGCGAGCGCTGCACCATGGCCGCCTCGAATTCTATCTCGTCACCCTCTTCATGTGCCTCGCGCTGGCGCTGTTCGTGCCCATGCTGGCGCTTGGTGGCTTCGATTGGATGGTGCCGACGGCTGATCTGGGGGATTGGACCAAGCGGCTGGTCATGCCCGATCTGCAAGTGCACGAATGGGGGATCGTGATCCTGGCTATGCTGGGCCTTGTGGCCGTGCTGGTGGCGCAGAGCCGCCTTATCGCCATCCTGTCGCTCGGCATTCAGGGAACGGCGCTGGCATTGATCTTCCTGCTTTTCGGGGCACCGGACCTAGCCTTCACCCAGCTCATGGTCGAGATCCTCTCCGTCGTCATTCTCACCATTGTCATGACCAATCTCCGGCTCGATGCGCGGGATCACCGGCCGTTCGAGGATTGGGCGCGCGATGGTACGATTGCGGTGGTCTGTGGCGCAGGCGTGAGCCTTTTGCTCATGCTGGTCCTGAGTGGCGCGCTCAATAATCGGCTGGCCGAATTCTTCACCCAGACCAGCGTGCCAATCGCGCATGGTGCCAATATCGTCAACGTTATCCTCGTCGATTATCGCGGCTTCGATACCTTGGGTGAAATCTCCGTGGTCATGGGGGCGGGGATCGCCATTCTTGCGCTTTTGCGGCGACGCCGGTCAAAGGCGCTGCAGGGAGAAAATTCCCAATGAACTCTCTGCTTTTCCGCACCGCGGCGCCGCTGATCGTGGCCACCATGCTGGTATTCTCGGTCTATATCTGCCTGCGCGGGCACAATGAGCCGGGCGGCGGTTTTATCGGTGGGCTGATCGCGGCCTCCGCCATTGCCGTCTATGGCATGGCATCGGGCGTGCCGGCAGTACGGCGCGCCCTGCGGCTCGACCCCATGGCGATTGCCGGATCTGGCGTTTTGCTGGCCGGGTTTTCGGGCCTGATCAGCATTTTCATCGACGCGCCGTTTCTGACCAGCATCTGGCTCTATCTCGATCTCGGGGAAACCGTGGTGCCGCTGTCAACGCCGCTCTTTTTCGACCTTGGCGTCTATCTGACCGTCTTCGGCACGCTTTCGGCAGTCGCCATGGCGCTCGAAAGCGATCCCGAGGAGGAGCTCTGATGGATTATGTATTGGCCGCCCTCGTCGGAGTTTTCATCGCGCTGGGCGTTTATCTCCTATTGTCGCGCTCGGTCGTCCGCATGCTTTTGGGCATGACGATCCTCGGCAATGGTGTGAACCTGTTGATCTTTACAGCCGGGCGGGTGACGCGCGGCGTGGCGCCGATCGTGCCGGAAGGGCTCGACGCGCCGGTTGGACCGATCGCCAATCCGCTGCCGCAGGCGCTGATCCTGACCGCGATCGTCATCGGCTTTTCCATGTTCGCCTTTCTGCTGGTTTTGGCCTATCGCGCCTATAAAAGCCTCGATGCCGACAATACCGACCGCATGCGTCTTGCCGAGCCGGACGATGCGCCGCAGCCGCCGTTGAGCTACTGATTATGGAAGACCTCGCGCACGCGGCGCTGCCACCCGCCATGATCGAGACCGCAACCGCAATCGGGGATTGGCTGATCGTCCTGCCGATCCTTCTGTCGCTGCTGGGGGCTGCTTTCCTGATGGTTCTTCGCCGGCAGCGGGGCGCGCCGGTGATCGGCGCAGTGCTCATCGTCGGCGGCGTGATCGCGGCCGATGTCGGACTCCTCTTGCGAATTCTCGCCGATGGGCCGCTCAGCATGACCATGGGTCGCTGGCTGCCGCCATTTGGCATATCGCTGACTGCCGATCTCTTCAGTGCCGGCTTTGCCCTGGCGGCGGCCGTGGTGACCCTCGTGGTCGTTCTCTATGCCGAGATGGGCCGGGATGCCGAAAAAGGGCGCGACGGCTTCCATTCCATGGTGCTGCTGCTGCTTGCCGGGGTGAGCGGGGCGTTCCTCACCGGCGATCTCTTCAACCTGTATGTCTGGTTCGAAGTGATGCTGATCGCTTCGTTCGGGCTGATCGTGCTCGGTGGGACGCCGTTGCAGATCGATGGCGCGATCAAATATGGCTTCATCAATTTCCTCGCGACGACACTGTTTCTGCTGGCGCTAGGTCTGACCTATGGTCTTCTCGGCGCGCTCAACATGGCCGATATCATCCGCGTCGCACCTGAGGCCAATCCGGCAGCGCTGACCGGCATTGCGGCGATCCTCCTGCTGGCCTTTGGCACGAAAGCTGCGGCCTTTCCGGTCAATGCCTGGCTGCCTGCCTCCTATCACACGCCCTTGCCGGCCGTGTCGGCTCTCTTTGCAGGACTTTTGACCAAGGTCGGCGCCTATGCCCTGCTGCGAACCCTGATTGCGCTCTTGCCGCAAAGCCGGGATCTGCTGGAGCCGGTCCTGGTGGGGCTGGCGATCACGACGCTGCTGATTGCGCCGCTCGGCGCGATTGCCGAAACCAATCTGCGCCGGGCTGCAGGGTTCTTCGTCATTTCCGGGATCGGCGCAATCCTGGCGGGGCTGGCCTTGCCCAGCCGTGAAGGCATTGCCGGCGCCGGCCTCTATATTTTCCACGCCATGCTCTCGGTGACCGCGCTTTATCTTATCGTTGGCCTGATCGAGCAGCGGACTGGCGAGCGGGATACGCGTCGCATGGGCGGGCTTTTTGTGACGAGCACGCCGCTATCGATCCTGTTTTTCGGAACGATCCTGGCCATTGCCGGCGTGCCGCCATTCCTTGGATTCTGGCCCAAGCTCCTCCTGCTGCAAGCGGGCGTTGTCGAAGCGGGCGAGAATTGGATTGGCTGGGCACTGGTCCTTGCGCTCGTTATCAATGCCGTGCTGACCCTGATCGCGGGGACGCGGATCTGGGCGCATATCTTCCTGCGCAATGGCCCGGAGGGTGTGGCTGGCGCGCTTGAGCCGATGGCTTTACGGCCCTGGACCGGGCGGGCGCGGCTTGCCATGGGGTCGACGCTCCTGCTGTGCGGGGTGATCTTTGCCATCAGCCTCTGGCCCAATCCGATGATGGAAGTGGGGCAAAAGGCATCAGCGGAGCTTCTGGATACGAGCCGCTATGTCGATGCCGTCGGGCTTGCAGAGGTGATGCCATGAACGGGATTTTCCTCGGGGTCGTCCTCGCGCTTATCTGGGCCGGCATTACCGGCAATTTCTCGGGCCTCAACCTCTTGTTCGGCGGGGTAATCGGTGCCGGCGCGATCCTTCTGTTGCGCTATTCGCTGCAGCAGCGCGGCACGCTGAGGAGGGCAGGCAAGGCCATTTCGCTGGGCCTCTTTTTCCTTGTCGACCTGATGATGAGCGCGCTGCGCGTGGCGCTGATCGTGCTGCGGCCCGATATCCGCTCGGCCATCCGCCCCGCTATCATTGCCGTGCCCCTCACGGTCAAATCCGATGCCGAGATCACGCTTCTGGCCAATATGATCACGCTGACGCCCGGCACGCTCAGCATCGACGTTGCCGAGGACCGGTCCGTTTTGTTCGTCCATGCCCTGTCGATCAAGAGCGACGCCGAACTGATCGACGGCATCAAGAACGGCTTCGAGGCGCGGATCGGAGAAATCTTCAAATGAGCGTTTCACAGTTCATCGAACTGAGCAGTCTGATCGCGCTGGTCTTGCTCAGCGCCGCGCTGCTGTTGTCGATCGTCCGGATCGCCATCGGGCCGACGCTGGCGGATCGGGTCCTGGCGCTCGATTTGATGACCGTTGTGGCCATGGGCTTTATCGGCGCCATTGCCATCCGCACCGGCCTGACGCTCTATCTCGACATTGCCATCGCCATCGCCTTGCTGGGCTTTCTCGCGACGGTTGCCTTGGCGCGATATATCCTGCGGCGTGGGCTTAAGGAAGATGCCGCAATGGAGGCGCAATCAAAGTGAGAGATATCGTTCTCTGCCTTGGAGGCGGCCTATTGATTCTGGGGGCGATATTCACGCTCATCGCTGCACTTGGAGTCATTCGCCTGCCTGACCTCTACACGCGGATGCACGCTGCCTCCAAGGCAGGCACTGTGGGCGGCGGCTTAATTCTTTTGGCCGTTGCGCTGGTGAGTCTGGATGCCGCAGTTGCTTTGCGCGCCTTGATCGGCATTCTGTTTTTGTTGCTGACCACACCCATTTCTGCGCATCTGCTGGCCAGGGCTAGTTACCTGGCCGGACACGACCTTGGGGAAAGTACCGTCAGGGATGATCTCAAGACACGATTGGAACAAAATTCTCGCTCATGAATAACCCCGAATGAACTCCGTTTATATTGCAGTTGAGAGTTGCGTACTGCACTAAACAGAATTAGATATGCAATACGGTCGCCACTGCCCTGTTGCGATTCAATAAATATCGGAAGGTTACAACATGAACGACAACAACGCTCCGGCGGATGTGGGTGGGTTCGATCTCGTCGAACTGAGCGCTGACATCGTTTCGGCCTATGTGAGCCATAACGCCGTGAGCCCCTCGGACTTGACCAAGCTGATTGCCGATGTGCATGGCGCATTGCGCTCACTCAGCAGCAATGAAGTGCCGGCTCCGGTCGAAGACCTCAAGCCCGCAGTGCCCGTGCGCAAGTCGGTAGCTGCCGACTACATCATCTGCCTCGAGGACGGGAAGAAGTTCAAGTCGCTCAAGCGCCACCTGCGCACGCACTACAATCTCTCGCCCGAGGAATACCGTGAGAAGTGGGGCCTGCCGGCCGATTATCCCATGGTTGCGCCAAACTATTCGGCGACCCGGTCAAAGCTCGCCAAGGACAATGGCCTGGGCCGTAAAGCTGGTTAAGTGCGCAACGCGAAGGTTTTTGGCGTTCTCGGCAAGACCTGCGCAAGTGCAAATGGTTATAGGCACTTCTCGATATTTGAGTTGATGCCAAAGTCGATCTGATCGACTTCTCTCTTAGTGGTCGCCCTCGGGCGGCCACTATGCGTTTACCCCTTCATTTCTCGCCATTTTTACCTTTTTTACCGCAAGTTATCCCCGGGGTGGAAAATCTCTGTCAGGATGTAGGAATATTGTCCTATGATGTCGGGGGATGTCTATGCGAATCGAAACATTCAGAACTGGAGCGGCGCAATCCGCGCCGCCTCGAAAGCGCGGCGATTTCGGCCTGGCCGAAGTATTGGCCCTGATATCCCGAGAGAAGGATATACCTATCCGGCTGCTGGTGCACGTTTCTCGTTGCAGGGCGGACACCGCGCGGGCGCGGCAGTTGGCCATGTATCTCGCCCATGTGGTCAAAGGCATTAGCCTGACGGCAATCGGGACTGCCTTTGGACGTGATAGGACTACCGTCTCCTATGCCTGCGGGTTGATCGAGGACCTGCGGGACGATCCGGAGTTTGACGCCGAACTAGACCGGCTCGAAGGCCTCCTCAAGGAGATGCGTCATGGTTGAGCTTTCGGGCGTTCCCGATGCGGTCTTGCGCCTGGCGAGCGGTCGCGGCGACCAGGGTGCCTTTCTCGATGCTCACCATGTTGCAGCGGCCGCGCGACTTGCGCGTCTATTTGACCGGGCACGTCTGCGGCAGCGCGTGACCATGTCCTATGACCCCGCGCGGGTGGGCGGGCGTTCGCAAGCGGGCGGGGCACAATCGGAGATTTCGGCATCGGCCGCCGAGGCACGGCAGCGGCTTGGCGAATTGGCGCATACGATACCTTCGGAATGTTGGTCGCTGCTTTTCGATATCTGCGGGCTCGATCTCGGCCTGCAGGAGGCGGAGGCAAGCCGCAACTGGCCACGGCGCGGCGGAAAGCTCGTTTTGCGTATCGCGCTGTCGGCATTGGCCGCTCAATTTGGCCTCATGGCACACGCCGAGGGACGAGCGACGGGCCAGCGGCATTGGTTGCCGGAGCGGCCCGCAATGTTTCCGCATGCGGGATCTTAACGATGTAAGGTTCCGTAATGTTTGATGAATGGACGGCGTGTTAGATTGCGAGGACAAATATCGGGGCAGCGCCCATGTCCGGAAAAATCGTCGCCGTCCAATATCTGCGCGCCATAGCGGCGCTGCTGGTGCTGGCTTCGCACGCTCTGCTCTATCCGCTGACGGGCGAGGATATCATCTATGGCCGGATGGGCTGGCTGGGTGTGATCCTGTTTTTCGTCATTTCCGGTTTCATCATGGTCAGCGTGACCGATACCGGCCGGTTTGATGGCCGCGAATTCATGCGTCGACGCATCCTGCGTATCGTGCCGCTCTATTGGATCTTCACCTTCGTTGCCGCGCTGATGGCTTTCGTTGCGCCGCAATTGTTCAAGACGACCGTGTTCAATGGCGAGCAACTGGCTTTGTCGCTGGCTTTCATCCCGTTTTACAATGCGGCGAGCCAAGGCCTGCACCCGCTTTATAAGCTCGGTTGGACGCTCAATTACGAGATGTTCTTTTATGCGTGTTTTGCGCTGCTGGCCGTGTTCACGGCGCGCGGCCGAGTGATAGGATTGACGCTGGCCTATATCGGTCTGGCTTTGATCGGCTTTTTCCTCGCGCCACAGGCAGCTATTCCGCACTTTTATACGAGCTTTCTGCCGCTCGCCTTTGTCGCGGGGTGCTGGATCGGGCTTGGGCATCTCGAAGGCACGCTCGCGCGCATCCCGACGGCCGTCATGGTGCTCGTCGGCGTGACCGGGCTATTCGGGCTCTATGAAGGCTTTGATTGGAATCGCGGCGTCGTCGAAGACGCGAGCGCCTTTGTCGGACTATTGGCTTTTTCGGCGGGCCTGCTGCTGCTGGCTGTGCGCTACGAGGCGCAGCTGCCGCGGTTCCCCTGGCTCGAACATCTTGGGAATGCGTCTTACTCGATC
>CAJYKO010000228.1 GCA_913775215.1 uncultured Devosia sp.
ATGCGCATAACCCCGCGCTGGACGCGCAGCGCAGTTGCCGATTGACGCAGATCGACAATCGGCGGGAGATCGCTGTGTTGCCCGTCCTCAGCCATTGGGCCCGAGTGGCTCTGGCGGCATGCCGTGCGGCGCCTCTACCTTTTTGGTGCCGAGGGCAAAGCTCGAAGCCCAGAGCCCAGCGAGCAGCAGCGGCAAACAGATGAGGTAGGACATGCGGATGCCGAGATATTCGGCGACGAAGCCGAGAAGCGGCGGGGCGAGAAAGAAGACGACGAAGCTCACCTGTCCGATGGCCGCGACGTTGACGGCAGCCGGCCGATCGGTGCGTTGGGCGGCGGCAGAAACGGCCAGCGGATAAACTGCCGAACAGCCAGCACCCATCAGCGCGAAGCCGACCAAGGCCAGCTCAGGCGATGGTGCCGTGCCGACAAGCAGGGCGCCGCCGCTTGCCGCGGTCAGCATGACCATGGCGACATTGCGCGGGCCGAAACGAGCAACGATAGGATCGGCGGAAAGGCGCATAGCGGCCATGAAGAAGGCAAAGAGGGTCAGGCCCATGCCGCCGACAAAGGGTTCGACTGCAAAGACATTGCGCATGTAGATGGCCGACCAATCGATCCCGGCGCCTTCGACAAGAAATGCGGCAAAGCCGATGAGGCAAAGGGGCAAAAGGCCCCAACTGGGGAAGGCGAAGCGGTGACCGGCATCGCCTTCGGCACGCAGCGGCTTGGGGGCCTCGGTCGCGCTGAAGAGCAGATAGCCGCCAACTACAAGCACGATCAAGGCGACGATGCCCTGATGCCAGGCAGCGCTGATACCAGACTGGCGGATCATGGCGCCAAAGAGCGCCGTGACGAAAAAGCCGACGCTCCAGAAACCGTGGGCGCGGTTCATGAAGCGCTTGCCGGTTTGCATTTCGAGCCGGTCGATCTCGACATTGAGATTGATTTCGAGTGCTCCGGCCAAAAGACCGGTAACGAACAGCACCGCGAACATGGCCGGCGCCACGGGCAACCATGGAATTGTGGCCAAGAGCACGGCAGGGCCGAGAACAGTCAGCAGCGCCGTTCGCCGGAACCCAAGGCGCTCGATATAGGGCGGGCCGACCGTCAATGAAATCAGCGAGCCGATGGACATACCGATCATGGTGAGACCGAGCTGGCCCTCAGAGATTTGCAGATGGGTCTGGATGTCAGGCAAGCGTGCCATCAGCGCGCCCGTCGTCACGGCGAAAAGGAAAAAGCTCGCATAGATGCGGTGCTGGGCCTGGATCATCATGGCTTAACCTCATGAGCGATCGGCTTTTGGCCCAATGTATGGGCCGTTAAGAAGCCAAGGAGCACAAGGGGAATACCGACGCCGAAAACCCACTGAATGCCGAAGTGCTCAGCGATATAACCGAGGAGCGGCGGCCCTAACAGGAAGGCCGTGAAAGAAAACTGCGCGAGCGCGGCCACATTGATCGACGCAGGACGATCGGTCTGCTGGGCAGCTGCCGACATGGCGAGCGGGAACAGCGCGCTTGACCCAATCCCGATCAGCGCAAAGCCAAGATAGGCAACCCAGGCGGCACCGGCGAAGAAGGCCAGCAGCACACCGATGCCTAGAAGGGTGAGGAGTACGCGGGCGACGACGACCGGGCTGAAGCGCTCGACGAAGCTATCGGCAAAGAAGCGAGCAACACCTTGCGAGCCGGCAACGGTGGCCACGGCAAGGCCAGCAAAGAACGGCTCGGCGTCAAAGAGATTGCGCATATAAATTGCGGACCAGTCAATCCCGGCGCCTTCCATAAGCATGGCGGATAGACAGACGCCGACAAGTGCCATGATCGGCAGGGTCGGGCGGGCAAAGCGGGGCGGCTCTTCGTCGCTGCCGCCGGCACGGTGGGGGGCTGGCTGGAAGCGCCCGAGCAGCAGGAGCGTTGCGAGGATAACAACGGGGATCATCAGCATGAGATGGAAATGCACTTCAAGACCCGTTTGGGCGATGAAGGAGCCAACGATGCCAGCAGCGAAAAAACCAAGGGACCAGAAGGCGTGCGCACGGCTCATGATGCGCCTGCCGATGGCGTGCTCGACGCGATCGGCCTCGACATTGATGATGATCTCGATGGCGCCGATTGTTAGCCCTACCGGCACGAGCAGGAGGAAGAAAGCCAGTGGCGTCTGCGCCCAGCTGGCTAGAGCATAAAGGGCGGACAGCAGCGGAATGGCAGTGAGAAGGACGCGGCGATAGCCGATGCGTTCAACGAAATGGCCGGCAAAGGTGAGCGAGATCAGCGAGCCGCAGGCAGACCCGATGAGCGCGAGGCCCAAGGCGCCCTCCCCCACCTGCATCGCCTCCTGGAGGTCAGGCAGGCGCGGGAAGATGCTGCCCATGCAAAAAGAATAGACAAAAAACGCCCCAAAGACCTTGATCTGGGGCGGCAAATCGATGCCGAATCGCATGATTGAAAATGCTCTAGAGACCAGTCAGTCGCAACGCTAGGCGATTTCGACGTTGAGTGAAATAGGGCGAAAAGCGTTTATTGCAACGTTTGCATTGCCTTTCCGCTGTCATTAGGCTGGAACAGCTCATCGCGCTGGATCGAGATACCCTCAAGGACATGGCGGGTGATTTCGAGACGCCGGAATGGACCTCCCGGCCTCCCCGGCTGATCGCCGCGCCTCATGCTCGAAACGCGATTGCGCCGATCGGGGCCGAAGTAACCCGCAGCCTCGTAAAAGACGACATGCTTGCCGACCTGCCGCTGAAGCCGGGTCCGCAACGCAGCTTCGGATTGCGGCAACGCGATCACGTCATCGAAACCGAGATTGATGCAGCCGATCGTCGCCTCGAGCGACAAATCCTCGGCGCAATAGACCATGGGCGAAAAACGGACGGCAGGGTTGGCGGCATAACGGATATCGCGCGCAACCTGCCGCAGATCCGCAATATTTGGGACGCCGGAAAACAGGAAATAGCATAGTGGGGTGTCGCTGGCCTGCTGTGAGACCTGGCTCAGGCCGCGATAGCTTGAGACCCCCCTAAAGCCAATCTCACTGACAATGCCGAAAAGGCGCGACCAAGTCGCGTCTTGTGGTCCGACGATATAGGCATAGGCCTTCATCAGAACTACCCCCGCATGTTCACCCCCGCGAATGCTAAAGGCGAGAGTCTAAAGTCTGGCTAACGATCGCGGTGGACGAGATTTGATGTCTTAAAAAGAGGCCGCCCAATGGGCGGCCTATATAGGGGGTATTGGAATTTAGTAGGTCAGTCCTGGGCGAGACAGACGGTGGTAGTGCCGCGATTGCGGAACCCAAGTGCAGTGGCGGCGGCCTTGGACAGGTCGATGATGCGCTTGCCGTGGAAGGGACCTCGGTCATTGATGACGACTTCGATCGACTTGCCGCTATTTTGATCGGTGACTTGCACTTTCGTGCCGAAGGGAAGGGAACGATGTGCCGCCGTCATGGCGTTCTCGTTAAAGACCTCTCCCGATGCTGCCCGCTTGCCGTTGAAGCCGGGGCCGTACCAGGAAGCGCCACCACATTGAGCGTAAGCTGCAGAAGTTGAGAATGCGAGGGCAGCCGCCGCTGCGGCGACGAGAACGGCGTTTCTTACCAATGGTCCATGCTCACTGAAGTTATCGATGGACCGGTGAATAATGTGGCGGAACGGCCTGATTATGAGCGCTTTGCGGTGAAGCGCCTGATTGTTGCGTTCATGCCGCAGATCGGCAGCAGCAATCGGTTAACCATTGGCCCAGACTTGGCGGATTCTTAGAAACTGAATCTCAAGACTCGGGGAATCTATGACGTCAACGCCCGTATCGGTAAGAATTGGGAAACCACGTTGTTCAGTGTGACCATGACGCAACGGTTCCGCATAAGTTCTGGAAAAGCCCGGATTTGCTGGATTCGAGCCTGTGAATAACGCGGAAATCCGTCTTTTTGGCAATTCAGGCGACGAATGTGGCAGGCAAAGTCGGCAATTGCGGCAAAGAAAAAGGGCGATGGATGAACCATCGCCCAGGTCAGTCAGGGAGAAGACAGGTGCCAGCGCTCAGGAGCGCGGCTGTGGCACAATGCGCAGATAGGGCTTCAGTTCCTTCCAGCCCTCAGGATACTTGGTCTTGGCCACTTCATTGGTCACAGCCGGGACGATGATAACGTCCTCGCCGCTCTTCCAATTGACCGGCGTTGCCACCTGATGCTTGGCGGTCAACTGCAGGCTGTCTATGACGCGCAGAACCTCATCGAAGTTGCGGCCGGTCGAGGCAGGATATTCGATCTTAAGCTTGACCTTCTTGTCCGGCCCGATGACGAAAACCGAACGCACGGTCAGCGTATTGTCGGCATTGGGGTGGATCATGTCATAAAGACGCGCCACTTTGCCTTCGGTATCGGCGAGCAGCGGGAAGTTGAGCGAAGCGCCCTGGGTTTCTTCGATATCCTTGGCCCAGCCGCCATGATCTTCAAGCTTGTCGACCGAAAGCCCCAAAACCTTGACGCCGCGCTTTTCAAATTCGGGCTTGAGCTTGGCCGTGTAGCCGAGTTCGGTGGTGCAGACCGGGGTGAAGTTCTTGGGGTGGCTGAACAGCACCGCCCACGAGCCCTCGATATAGTCATGGAAGTGAATGGTGCCCTCGGTGGATTCGAGGGTGAAATCGGGGGCGGTATCGCCAATCAGAATTGCCATGATGTTCTTCCTTTGCCGGTCAGCGCAGCCGTGTCGTTTGGAAGAGAATATCGTACTGCTAGCCGCTCGATGAAGGGGTGGCGCGCGAAACTCTTTGGCGGCCTTTTTGCACGAAACGAAACGATATGCTCCTAGCGTGCCGCTGCACGCTACAGCTCATATCCGCATTCCAACGAAGGGTGCTTTTTCTTGGGCGCCGAAACTCAATCTGCCTTTAAGCGTTGGCATTGGACAGTTTGAGTTTTTTGCAGATTTCATTTCGGAGATTTCTCATGAAGGCCTCTATTCTTGCTATCGTAACCGCTTCTGTCCTGACATTGGGCGCCGCATCGGCAGGCTTTGCGCAGGATGCAACCAATTCGGTCGCTGCCGATCCGGAAAAGTGCCTTATCGACCAAGGTGCCGGCGCAACGCCGCCCAATGAATCGCTCGCGTCAGAAACGACATCAGGCGACTCGGGCTCGTCGTCGAATGGGACACGCGCTATTGACGATCAAAATCCGGGCGGTTGCCCTGACCTCGTGAACTCAGAGGATAGTGGAAACTAAGAATCCAAAGGCCCGCTTGAGCGGGTCTTTTCTTTTCTACTGTACCATCACCGAACCCGTCGTCGGCTGACCGTTCGGTTTACCATTCTTCCATGTCACATTGAGGCCGTTGAGCGGCACGACCGAGAGGCTCATCTTGCCCGAGCCTTGTTGAATCTGCCGGGCATGGGCGAGATAGATCAGTGAATTGTTGGTCTGATCATAGATGCGGGTGACACGGAGAGATTTCCAAATCAAGGAGCGGGCCTGCTGGAATATCTCCTGGCTGCCACTGGTCTTGATGTTCCCGATGGTAACTGGGCCGACGGCCGAACAGTCAAGTGCGGAATAGGACGGATCCTCAAACCAGTTTCCCTGGCTGATACGATCGATAAAAGAGCGATTAAAAAAGGCCAGATGGCACACGACGCCTTGAACATCGGGATCGGCTACCGCTTCTACGGAAATATCGTTGCCGGTCCAATCGACGCCGACATTGCCAACTTCATTGCGATTGCCGCAGGCGACAAGTGCCAGAACGGCCACAGACACAGCGGCGATACGGGTAACAATGTTCATGAGGTCCCTCCAAGACAACATAGAGATGGGACCTAAAGCCAAAGCTGGCAAGTCGCCGCTTAAACGATACTCGTTCGTCAGCCACGCTCAAACGCGATCAACATGGCCAAGGCTGCGCTCGGGATCGATGCGGTCCCGAACCATTTGCTTGAGCACGCGGCTATCGGGAAAGCCGCCATCGCGCTTGCGCTCCCAGACGAGCTCTTCGCCAAAGCGAATTTCGAAAATGCCGCCGGTGCCAGGGACGAGGGTGACCGAGGCAAGCTCGGTCGAAAAGGTGAATAGCAATTCCTGAGCCATCCATGCCGAGCGAAGCATCCAGTTGCATTGCGTGCAATAGGTGATTGAGATGGCGAGCCGAATGGCGGGGTCCGTCATAGCCTTGCCCACCCGGCTCCCATTAGAGCAACTTTTCGATATCGCCCGCGATATCGGCGGGTTCGGTCGTCGGCGCATAGCGCTCGACAACGGCGCCTGACCGATCGATCAGAAACTTCGTAAAATTCCACTTGATGGCTTCGCTGCCCAGGATCCCCGGCGCGGATTCCTTGAGCCACTTGTAGAGGGGATGAGTGTCGTCGCCATTGACGTCGATGCGTGTGAAGACCGGGAACGTCACTCCATAATTGACCTCGCAGAAACTGGCAATTTCTTCGTTTGTGCCAGGCTCCTGCTCGGCGAACTGATTGCAAGGGAAGCCGAGCACAACAAATCCGCGTTCGCCATATTGCTTAAAAAGCGCTTCGAGCCCGGCATATTGAGGCGTCAGACCGCACTTGCTTGCCACATTTACGATCAGAACGACCTTACCTTCAAACTCGGAAAGAGGTTGGTCAGCGCCCGAGAGCAGCGGCACGGAGAAGTCGGCAAGGGTCGTCATGGCTTAAGTCCTGAGGCGGGTGACGCTGAGAAAAAGGCCCCGTTGCGGGGCCTTCTTTTAGTTTCCAAACAATAGATCCATCAAGGTCCGCTGCGAGCGCTCGTTTTGATAGGTCGGCGCTTCACCGCCTACAGCCGCGGGTGGAGCGAACTGGTCGACAGGTTGCACCTGCTGGCCCTGGACCTGCTGCGGCTGGGTATTGGCCGCTGGCGCACTGGGCACCCAGACCTGCTGGCCCGTCGCCGGATCGACCACGAGAACCATGGGCAGACCGGTCTGCGGATCGATCGGCGCCGAATTGTCGACGGGCGCGGCCCCAAACCCATTGGGCTGGGCGTTCTGCAGCGGCAAGCCGGTGACCGGGTCGATCTGATTGCCTTGCGCATCATATTGCGGCTGGCTGTTCTCGACAGGCAGGCCCGTCGCCGGATCGGTCATGGTGCCGGTCTGGATCGGCGGGTTCATCGTCCCGGTACCGCCGTTGACGCTAAGGGCCGGATTGGGTTGTCCAGTCGCCGGATCGATGGCGACGACCTGCCCCGTTGCCGGATCGGTCATGGTCTGGACGGGCTGGCCCGTGCCGCCGTCGACATACTGCACCTGGGGCTGGCCCGTCGTCGGATCGATCACCGGCTGGCCGGTATTCGGGTCGATCACCTGCTGCGCGACAAGCTGACCCTGATAGGAGCCGCCAGGAATGGCTTGGGGCGAGCGGCCGGCGTGGGCCTTGGTCATGAACTCGGACCAGATTTGCGCCGGAACGTTGCCGCCGGATAGCGTGGTCTTGGTGTCATTGTCGTTGCCAAGCCAGACGCCGGTGACCATGGCCGAAGTGTAGCCGACAAAGAGCGCATCACGGGCGTTCTGGCTGGTGCCGGTCTTGCCGCCGAATTCCCAGCCGCCGAGATTGGCGCCGCGACCGGTGCCGACCTCGACCGCCGTTTCCAGCATGTCGTTCATTTCAGCGAGTACATTGGGGTCAACCACGCGGCCCGGGCCGGCATCGGACGATTCATAAAGAACCTTGCCGTCCTTACCGGTGATCTTGGTGATCACATTGGGAATGACGCCCATGCCACCATTGGCAAAGGGTGCGTAGGCCGAGGTGAGTTCGAGAAGGTTCACTTCCTGGGTGCCGAGCGCGATCGAGGGCACCGGGGTCATGGGCGAAGAAATGCCCATGCGCGTTGCCACCTCGATGACCTTTTCAGGCGTGACGTCGATAGCGAGACGACCGGCGATGGTGTTGAGTGAATAGGCAAGGCCCTGCCGCAGCGTCACGGTGCCGGCATATTTGCCCGAGGCATTGCGGGGGCTCCAGCCATTATATTCGAACTGGGCGTCCTCGGCCAAAGTGTCGGGGGTATAGCCCTTTTCCATGGCGGCCATATAGACGAAGGGTTTGAAGGTCGAACCGGGCTGGCGCTTGGCCGTCACCGCGCGATTATATTGGCTCGCCTGATAATCGACACCACCCACCATAGCGCGAACAGTGCCATCGACATCCATGGCGACAAGCGCGCCCTGACTGAAGCCGCGGTTCTTGCCTTCATTGGCGACCGCTTCCTTGACGATGAACTCGGCGTCCTTCTGCATCTTCCAGTCGATGGTGGTCTGCACCACCACGTCGTCCTTGATCTCCCCAATATAGGAGGTCATCAGGCTTTCGACCCAATCGGCGACATAGGATTCAGAGCCGGCAACAACGGTGCGCACGGTTTCCTGGCTGGAATCGATCTGGGCGGCGTCCGCTTCCTCGCGGGTGATATAGCCTTCCTGCGCCATCAGGTTGAGCACGATGCGCTGGCGCTCGATGGCGCGCTGCGGGTTGGCCTTGGGATTATAAGCCGAGGGCGCGGGCAAAATGCCGACAAGCATTGCGGCCTGGCCCAGTGAAAGATTGCGCGCGGACACGCCGAAGTAAGTCTGGGCCGCAGCTTCGATACCGGTGGCCCCCGCGCCGAAATAGACGCGGTTCATATAGAGTTCGAGGATTTCTTCCTTGGTGTAATTCTGTTCAAGCCACACGGCGAGGATCGCTTCCTGAACCTTACGGCCAAGGGTCTGGTCAGGCGTGAGGAACAGGTTTTTTGCCACCTGCTGGGTGAGCGTCGACGCGCCGCGAGTAACGCCGCGCGCTTCAATCGATTCAATGGCCACGGACAAAAGACCAATCGGGTCAACGCCGAAATGGGTCATGAAACGGCGGTCTTCCGAAGCGATGAAAGCCGCGGGCACATAGGCCGGCAACTCTCGGAACGTCACAGCCTCGCCGCCGGTCTGGCCACGGTTCGAAATCAGGCTGCCATCGGCTGCCAAAATACGAATATTGGGCGGACGGTCGGGAATGGCCCAGCTATTGGATGAAGGCAATTGCGCGCCATAATAGACAACCACCGCAATGACGGCGAGCCCGCCCCAGAGGCAAGCAACAAAACCCCACCACAAAAGACCCATGAGGAAGCCACCGCTGCGCGAGCGACGCTTCTTAGGCTTGGCGGTTTCGGCCTTGCCCCTGCGCGGCTGTTTTTCCCCGCGCAGCGGTTTCTTGTTGCGCGGCGGCTTGCCGCCACCGCCCCCACCACCAATCGGGCCGCCTGATCGTTCGTCATCGACGAAACTACCGACAGATTGTCCCAGGCTCGGCTCGACGCGAGCGCCTTTGGTTGCACGTGCTTGCGGCTTCGCCGTTTTATTGCGCTGGGCACCAACACGGTCATCGGCCGAAATGCGGAAGTCCATCGAGCAAACCTAATCCTGGGGGTCTGATGCCGCTTCTACCTTGTTCGCGTCCTGAGGGAAACAAAAGGTAAGTGAGCGGTTAAAGTCCAGCGGTACGCGACATACGACAATGACTGACGCGTCCTCTTTTCGGACAGCCCCTTCTCATCAGTAAATGTGGCCGGTTTATGTGATCTGGAGCAGTCGTGACGCAAGTGTGTCCGGTTCGACACATCGATCACTTTGCAGTGGCGTCAGACTTCGGCTGGAACGGGGACATGGTCGACAGGATTAGAAGTGCATTGCTCATCAAGGACTTTCCCATGCCAATGATTAAAACGCGCGACGGCACCTCCCTCTACGCCAAGGATTGGGGCCAGGGTCGACCGGTTATCCTGCTCCACGGCTGGCCACTTTCGGCCGATAGCTGGGACGACGGCGCGCTCGTTCTTGCTGAAGCCGGGTACCGCGCGATCGCTTATGACCGCCGCGGCTTCGGCCGATCAGAACAGCCTTTTTCGGGCTACGAATACGATACGCTGGCAGACGATCTGGCCGATGTCATCGCGGCAACCGGGGCCGAAGACGCCGCACTCATCGGGTTTTCGATGGGTGGCGGGGAAGTGGCGCGCTACATGTCGCGTCATGGCGGCAAGGGCATCAGCCAAGCAGGGCTCATCGCCTCGGTCGTGCCCTATATGCTCAAGACCGAAGACAATCCCGACGGTACGCCGCAGGAAACGTTCGAGGGCATGACCAAGGGCATGAAGGAAGACCGGGCGAAATTCTTTGCCCATTTCTTCAAGGATTTTTTTGGCATTTCGATGCTCGATCATCCGACCTCGGACGATGAAGCCCATCACGCCTGGGTCGTTGCCATGCAGGCCGGGCTCAAGCCCACGCTTGATTGCGCCAAGGCCTTTGCCACCACCGATTTTCGTCCGGACTTGGCCTCGTTCAATGTCCCGACGCTGATCGTGCACGGAACCGGCGACAAGACCGTGCCCATCGACGCCTCGGCCCGTGCCGCGGCGGCTGGGATCGCCAATGCCACACTGATTGAGTATGACGGCGCCCCGCACGGCCTTTTTGCAACGCACAAGGACCAGCTGATGGCTGATATCAAGGACTTCCTCGCGCGCTAAGACCGTTGACGAGAGTAGTAGAGTCATCTTGCCGGATACGAAGTGGCAGGGCAGAAAGCATCATGCGTTTTTGCCTTGCCCTTCTTATCTTTGTTGTCGGCAGTCTTTCGGCCCGTGCCGAAACTGCCCAGACAGCCTTTTCTGAAGCGATCGATCTCTTCGAGGCGGCCTTGCCCAGCCTGCCCGCCGAGGTCATGAGTGTCGATCTTTCAACCTACCGCGATGCGATCACCTTGCGAAAATTCCGCTCGGCCTATTGGGGCGGGACGCTTTCGCTTGGCGTTGCCGAAGCCGGCGAAGGTTCGGAGCGCTCGTGCAAGAGTTTTGCCGCCTTCGTGCGCTTGCCGCCGGAAAATGGCGAACTGCTGCTGACGCTATGCCCCCAATTTTCAACGCCGGGCGCTGACGCGCTGCGTCGCCTGACGATCATTCATGAAATGGTGCATGTCGTCGCTGGGCCCGACGAATGCCGGGCCATGGCTTTTGCCGCTACAGTCGAGAAAGCGGCGACCGGTACATTCACCCCGGTCGACCGCTACTGGTCTGCCAACAATTGCGCGGCAAGTGCATTTCGCTTGCCGCGATAATTTTACCGCCAGCCAAGGCTGGGCGCGACGTATGTCAGAATGCTCTCGATCACATGGGCGTTGTAGTCGACGCCGAGTTGGTTGGGCACGGTGAGGAGAAGCGTATCGGCTTCGGCGATGGCCTCGTCGCGCTTCAATTCC
>CAJYKO010000229.1 GCA_913775215.1 uncultured Devosia sp.
AAAGCGGCAACAACATCGGCAGAGGCCGTTGTCGAGCACCTCTCGATAACCACCGCCCAACTTCGCGTCGCCTGCTTCTGCACCGCGTCCGCTGACATCAAATCTCTTCGCAGCGCTCGGCTACAATCAAAACCTGATTGGTAGATAAGCAAAGATTTGAAGAAAAGTGGCGGAGAGGAAGGGATTCGAACCCTCGAGACCGTTCCCGATCTGCACCCTTAGCAGGGGTGTGCCTTCGACCACTCGGCCACCTCTCCGGCGGGGTTGGGTCTAGCGAGAGGCGGGGGGGATGGCAAGCGGTTTTTGGGGTGGGGTCGAGAATGTCCGGCAAAAGCGGGGCTGGGCTTTGCTCTGCGGGTAAGCGGTAAATCGTTTGGCCCGCTCGAGTGGCGGCAGTAGGGTGTCGCGGGGCCGATTAGTCGAATCGGGCGGCCCTTCATCCAGGACTTTGAGGCGGCGAACATGGCATTGGGCAGGAATGCGGTTTGGGCGGCGCAGTTTTGTTTGGCGCTTTGGCTGGGTGCGGGTGGATTGGCCTTTGGGCAAATGGCGGTTCCAGGGTCGGCGCAGCCGTCACCCATCGAGGGCGTCTGGCGGGCCGAGCTTTTGTCCGAGATCACGATCGAATCCTGTGAGTTGGGATTTTGCGGCTATCTCAGTCGGATCGTCGTGCCCGAGGGTATCTTGAGTGCCGAGGAAGCTGAGGCCGCGGCGGCGATGAGCCCGGAGCAATTCTTCGACCAGCGCAACGAGGACCCTGCCCTGCGCACCCGACCGATGCTCGGGCTACATATGCTGACGCTGCGGCCGGGCGAGCGGCCGACTGTATTTGATGGCGAAGTCTATAACCCTCAGGACGGCAAGACCTATTCGGGTTACGTGGAACTCCTGGGGCCTGACGCGCTGCGGCTCAATGGCTGCGTGCTATATAATGTGATCTGCCGGGGCGAGGATTGGGTGCGGGTGCCGCAGGCGGAGCTGGATGCTCGGACGGTGAAAGAGTGAGGTTGCGATAAGGACCTCTCAACCGGCCCTGCGGGCAGACCTCTCCCCAAGAGGGAGATGTGGGAAGGCCAATGGCCCTCCCGAGTGATCAGCGGGCGCGCTGATTGAAGAGAATCTTTTGGGCTTCCTTGTCGTCGGCAAGGCTTTTGCCCTGGGTTTCCTTGCCCCAGTTTAGGCCGCTCTGGACGGCAGGACGAGCACCAACGCGATCGATCCAGGCGAGGGCATTGGGGAATTCTTCCCGCGTGATGCCATAGCGTTCCCAGGACTGAGCCCAGCCGATGGAGGCGATATCGGCGATGGAGTAATCTCCGGCGATATAATCTTGGCCTTCAAGCTGCTTGTTGAGGACACCGAAGAGACGGTGGGTTTCGTCGCTGTAGCGCTTGATGGCGTAGGGGATCTTTTCGGGGGCATAGACCGAGAAGTGGTTGTTCTGGCCGAGCATGGGACCAAAGCCGCCGACCTGCCAGAAGAGCCATTCGTCGACCTTGACCTGAGCACGGGGGTCAGTGGGGTAGAACTGACCGAATTTCAGGCCGAGATATTTCAGGATCGCGCCGGATTCAAAGATCGAGATCGGTTCGCCGCCCGGGCCTTCCGGATCGATGATGGCGGGGATTTTGTTGTTCGGCGAAATGGCGAGGAATTCGGGCGTGAACTGCTCGCCCTTGCCGATATCGATGCGGTGGTAATTCCACGGCACGCCGAGCTCTTCGAGCAGGATATGTACCTTCTGGCCGTTTGGCGTGGGCAGAGAGAATGCTTCGATCGGCTTGGTCTGGGTGGTCATAAGGCACCGTCCTGTTTCTGGATGAGATAGGTATATCGGTGTTTTACGATGGTGGGCAAGGAGCGGCAGGGAGAGGATCACCCGCCGCTCTGGGCGCCAGCAGAATACTATTCCCGCATCAGGCGCATTTGTGGCGCACCATTGCCGCGAAGGGCCAGCGAGACCCCGTGGATATCGACGGTGGCGGTGACACGCTGACGCGTGGCGGCGAACATGAAGTTTGGGGTGACATTGACCGGTTCATCGAACTGGATGGTCACCTTGTGATGCTGCATGTCGCTCGAGAGTTGAAGACCGATGAGGAGGCCGCGGAAGGGCTGTTCGAGATAGTAGCCTTTGACCCGCATGCCGACCTGAAAGGGGACGGCGACGCGATCGGGAAGGCTGGCGCGGGCGGTGTTCCAATCGCGAAAGCCATGGGCGCGGGCGACCTCTTCGAGCGCGGCGCCATGAGTGATCGGCTGATTGGCCTTGGCGCGGGTTTCGCGCAGGTTCTTGGCGTCGGACTTCAGCGTCTGGGCGGATGGGGTGTCGAGGGAATAAGCCATCGGATCATCTCCTTGAGGAGGCGACTGGTCCATGGGGGCTCGCTTTGCCATGATGCGCCTCGGAGGTACCGAAGGGAACGTCAGGTCTTCTCAGGCTGAACTTCACCATGGACATCTGTCCGCGAGCGGCGGGCGCCAGCAACCGAAGGCGTCAATGCGCCTTAGCGACCGACAAGTCAAGACAGTCGGATCACCCGACGTAATGGCGGCGATCAGACAATTGCGTTGGGCGAATGCGTGACTTCGGTCTAGGAACATGTGCTGCCTCTTTGTGAAATTGCCATGACCGAACTTCTGCTTTTCATTGCCGGCCTTTTGGGCGGCGCCGTCAATTCGTTGGCTGGCGGGGGCTCGTTCATCGTCTTTCCAGCACTGCTGTTTGCGGGCGTGCCGCCAGTGCTCGCCAATGCTTCGAACACCTATGCTGCCCTGCCTGGCTATGTGAGCGGAGCGGCAGGCTATTGGAAATCCGTCGCGCCTTATAGGGACCGATTGCTGATCTATGGGATCATCGCGGCACTGTTTGGCTTTGTCGGCGCGGAACTGCTGCTGGTCGTTTCGGACGCGCAGTTTTCGCTGGTCGTGCCTTGGCTGATGGCCTTTGCCGTGGCGCTGTTCATTTTCGGCAATCGGATCAATGGGGCGCTGCGTTCGCGCGGTGGCGGACGCACGGGGATGAAGGCGCTGGGGGCGGTGCTGATCCTCGTGCTGCTTGGCGGGGTGTCCGTCTATGGCGGGTTCTTCAATGCGGGACTTGGCATCCTGCTGTTGGCATTCCTGGCGCTGGCCGGGATGAGCGACATGCATGCGATGAACGGGCTGAAGCTCTTCATCTCTTCGACCATCGCGCTTGTGGCGGTGGTGCGGTTCATCTTCAACGGCACAATCGACTGGTATCACGGCTCGATCGCGCTCGTTGGGGTGACGATCGGCGGCTATGTCGCGGCACGCCTGGCGCGGCACATTCCGACGCAGTGGATCCGCGTCGGGGTGATCATCTATGGGATCGCGATGACAGGATATTTCTTCTGGCGGGCTTACGGGCACGGTTAGGCCAGCGCACATGACCACATCCCCCTCACCCGTCTCGGCCTTTGGCCGATCCACCCTCTCCCCGAGGGGGAGAGGAATAGGTGCGGTGGCTCTCAGTCGGACTTCCTGATCCACACCGCCGCGTCGTGGAAGGGGACGCCGCCGAATGGGGGTGCGGGTTGGGCGGAGGTGAGCATGTTAATGCCTTGGCCGCCACGGTGAGCCTTGTTGCGGTGGAGCCCCTCGGCGATGAGGGTGCCGGTGGGCAGGCCCGGAAAAATGCGGGCGGTGAGCTGGACCTGGCCGCGGTAATTGCCGACGGTCACGGCGTCGCCATCGGATATCGCAAGACGGGCGGCGTCCTCGGGGTGGATGAAGACGGAGGGTTCGCCCTCGCGCTTGAGGCTGCCGGCGGTCTGGTTGAAGGATGAATTGAGGAAGGCACGGGCCGGACTGGTCGCGAGCTTGAAGGGGTGCGCGGCGTTGGTCTTTTCGGTGATGTCCCAATGGTCAGCGAAGCGGGGCATGATCGATGGATCACAGACCCAGCGATAGCCTTTTTTGCGGGCGACTTCGTCCCAATCGGGCGCGAAGCGATAGCGGCCGTTGGGCCAGCCGAACCCTTTGGCGAAGCGGGCGACGTCGTCGGGGCGCTCCTTGTCGATGAAGCCAGTTTTTTCAACTTCTTCGAGGGCGGGCAAGCCGGAACGCGCGAAGGTATCGGCGACGACTTCGCGATCGGTGGTGGTAAAGGTCGGCTCGGTATTGCCGAGGCGGAGGGCCAGGGCGTTGATGACCTCGTGGTTGGAACGGGCTTCGCCCGGCGCGTCGACAACTGCGGGGCCATAGAGAATGCGGGTGTGGCCGCCGCGGGTGTAATAATCGTTGTGTTCGAGGAACATGGTGGCGGGCAGGACGATATCGGCCAGCTCGGCCGTTTCGGTCATGAACTGCTCGTGGACGACGAGGAAGAGATCGTCGCGCATCAGACCCTGGCGCACCAAGGCCTGATCGGGGGCAACGCAAGCGGGATTGGTGTTTTGCACGATCATGGCGTGGACCGGAGCACCATTTTGCAGCGCAGCGGCATTGCCGGTGAGGATCGGGCCGATCTCGGACATGTCGAGGACGCGGGGCGTGCCCTTTTGCAGATGCGTGCCTTCGAGGCGCGACTTGTCGAGGTTCCAGGTGCCGGAATTGGAATGGAACGCGCCACCGCCGCGATGCTGCCAGGAGCCGAGCATGGCCGGAAGCGACAGCGCCGCGTGCATGGCCGTGGCACCGTTGGTCTGGCGGGAGAAGCCATAGCCTAGGCGGAAGAAGGTTTTTGGAGTCTTGCCGATGAGGTGGGCAAAGGTTTCGATTTCGGGGACGGTGAGCCCGGTGATCTCGGCGGCCCACTCGGGCGTGCGCGTGGCAAGATGAGCCTCGAATTCGGGAGAGAAATCGGTGAACTCGGCCATGTAGGCGCGATCAGCGAGGCCATCGCGCAAGAGGACATGCATCGTGGCGACAGCGAGGGCGCCGTCGGTGCCTGGGCGGAGGACGAGGCCAAGATCAGCCTGTTCCATGGTGGCATTGCGATAGATATCGACGACCACGATTTTTGCCGCACGGGTTTTGCGGGCGCGCATAGCGTGGGTCATGACGTTTACCTGGGTATGCACCGCGTTGGTGCCCCAGATCACGACGCAATCGCTCTCTGCCATCTGTTCGGGATTGACGCCCCCGAGAAGGCCGGTGCCCGCAATATAGCCGGGCCAGGCGAGGCCGGTGCAGATGGTGTCGTATTGGTGGGAGTAGCCACGGACGGCGCGAAGGCGCTCGATGCCGTCGCGATGCACATGGCCCATGGTGCCAGCATAGAAGTAGGGCCAGATCGCTTCGGGGCCGTGCTGCGCTTCGATCTCGAGGAATCGAGCAGCGATTTCGTCGAGGGCTTCGTCCCAGGAAATGCGCTGCCACTGCCCTGCCCCTTTGGGGCCGGTGCGGCGCATGGGATGAGTCAGACGCTCGGGATGATGGATGCGCTCGGCATAGCGGGCGACTTTTTCGCAGATGACGCCAGCAGTGTATGGATCGTCCTTGGCGCCGCGAACGCGGCCGACCGTGCCATCGGCAAGGATATCGACATCAAGGGCGCAGACCGACGGGCAGTCATGCGGGCAAACGGAGCGGATGGTGCGCTGGGCGATCGGGGCGTTCATGAGGCCAAGGTATTAGAGGCCGCGCGCCGGGACAATCGCATTGTGGTTATGGGTGGGATTTGTGAGCGTGATGGGACTACCCACCTAGCCGGCCAATCGCGCATAGCGCTCGCGGCCTTCTTGCCTTGAAAGGCTCCACCGGAGCCTTTCATCCGGCGAAGCCGGATCGGCCACAAAGCCCCTGGTAGGGGGAGGGACGAGTCAGTGGCTCTCAGGCCGCGAAGGCCTTGGTGGCGGTTTCGGCGTTGCGCATGGCGCGGGTGGCGGCGTGCTTGGCAAGCTGGGAGGCGCCGCCGTGGAACTGGGAGAAAGTGATGCGGCCGGTGGTGCCGGTGATGGTGATGCCGCGCCAGTTGGGGCGCACGGAGCGGACTTCGGACCAATCGAGCGTGGTCTCGCGGCCCATGGCCGTGCGGTGGGTCACCTGACGATTGTCCCAGCGGGTATTGGTGAAGAGGCCCACCATGCCGATGCCGGCGGCTCCCGCACCAAGGAGAAGGACGGCGATATAGGTGGCGACGAGCTGGGTCGTGTCGGCAGCGCTGCTCATGAAGATGACGGCAAAGAGCAGAACGGCTGCGAGGGCTGCGGCGCCATAGCAGGCAAAATACTCAACAAGCGAGGGACGGAGTTCGGCCCAGCCTCCATCGACCATAATGCCATCTTCGGGCTGGATTAGAC
>CAJYKO010000230.1 GCA_913775215.1 uncultured Devosia sp.
ACGGGCGGCGTCGTCGTTTATGGCATACGCCACCAACGACGCCACGCTGGCCACTACCTCCGCTGCGGGACCCTCCGGTTCATCCGGACAGATCGTCACGCTCTCGATAAGCCGGGACATGATCGAGGCAGCCTGCCCGCGTACCGCAGGATCTGCCAGCGTGGTGCGCAGGTCGGCGATCCGCGCCCGAAACTGAGCCTGCAGAACGGATGGCGTTGGAAGCGGGGGTTGCGAGACCCCCCCTCTGTCGACGTTAGCGTTTCGCGAGATCAGGCGGGCCTTTTCCCCTTCCCGTTCGTCGATCATCTGACGGAGGGCAGGGCTTGCAATACCCGCCAGCAGATTTTCATATAGATTGCCGAGTTCGCGCTCGAGTTGCTGCAGACGGATCCTGGCCGTGTCAGCCTCATGGCTGTCGATCCGCGCAAGTCGCGTGGCTTCGCGCTCATATTCCGCAATGAACAGGCGTACATGGTCTTCGGTAAGCAGACGGTGTTGGATAGCCGTCAGGCTTGCCTCTTCCAGAGGCCCCTTGCGGACCGATAGCCTGTTGTCACAGGTGCCACGTTCCTTCTGACCGGCGCAGCGATAATAGTCCTTGCCGCTGATCGTGTAGTTGGACCCGCAGCAACCGCATCGGATCAGGCCGGATAGCAGATGCTTCTTGCGATTACCCTGGGCCAGCGGCAGCGACGTGGTGGTGCGCTTGCGGGCGTTCATTTCCGCCTGCACCGCCTCGAAGTCACGGTCATCGACGATGCGGAGGTCCGGGACTGCCACCTCGATCCACTCGCTGGGGTCTCGAAGCTGATAGCGCCGTTCGCGCTTTTCCGAGTCCGGATCGCGGCGCCAGTGTCGACGTTTCCAGACAAGCCGTCCCGTGTAGAGGGGGTTGTTAAGGATGCCGACCAGCTTTTTGTGGTCGCCCCGGATGGTCGAGGCATTCCACTCCCCGCCACGAGGTGCTGGAATACCCTCAGCATTCAGGCGGGTGGCGATATCGACGGATGACAGGCCGCCAGCGAACCATCGATAAATTTGGCGAACCATGTCTGCCTTTGCCTCGTCGATCGCGAGCAGCCCACGGACGAGTTCGCCTTTCTCATCGAGCTGGATGACGCGCTTGTAGCCATAAGCGCGTCCACCAGGGAAACGCCCTGCCAGGACCGCCGCCTCCATGCCGCGCAGGGTCTTGTCGACAAGGTGTTTGAGGAAGATCGCGCCCATCAGGCCCGCGACGGCGAACTTGATCTCATCGACCCGGCCTTCGCTGATCGTATGCAGCTGCACGCGGTGATAGGGCAGTTTCTTGCCCAGCCAGGCCACGTCCTCCGCGTCACGCGCCAGCCGGTCGAGTGACTCGCATACAATGAGGTCGACCTCGCCCGCCTCGACGGCTGCAAGCAACCCTCTCAGTCCGGGGCGGTCGCGCCGATAGCCTGAAATCTCTGGATCGAGCCAGGTTGCTACGACCCTGCCACCAAGGAGATTGACGAGGGGCGCACACGCCGCAACCTGATCGTCGGACGACGTGGCCGTTTGTAGGGCGGTCGAATGTCTGCCGTACAGTGCGACGCGACGTTGGCCGGAAATGTTCATGGGGTTGAAGCCTTTTCTGTTGGGGGCCGTGCGGAGGACGTGGTGTGGCGGTGTTCCGCCGCCAGCTGCCGGGCGAGCAGCTGCACGAGTTCGGCCAAAGCCTTCTCGCTTTTTGCATTTTTCACCCACGAGATCCGCGCAATGGCCATGGGGCGGTGATAGGAAGACAAAATTTAGGCGTGCATCAACGATACACAATCGTTAGATCGTATTTCGATGGCCCATCGAAAGCCCGCCCGGATGCGCCTCCCGCCTGGCTATGCCAGGCTCAAGGACAACCTTGGCCAGATCATCCGGGCGCACCGGCTGGCCGGCACCGGCACAGATGGGCCTCTGCCGCCCAAGCTCTTCGCACACCGTGTCGGCATTAGCCGGGTAACGCTGTCGCGGATTGAGCATGACCGAGCCTGGCCACGCTCCGAGACGCTGGAGGCAATCATCGACATTTTCGGGATCGACTGGTCTGATGTTGCCGAGCCCGGTGTGACGCGCTCACCACCTCGGCGGATACCTGACACGCTGCAGGATCTGCAGCGCGACACTCTCTGTCGAGCATTGAGGGCAGGGCGCATCGCATTGGGATGGCGCCTGTCGGACCTGGCGCGCTACAGTGGCATATCCGCGTCGCAGCTATCGAGGATTGAACGCGGGCAGGGCGGTAAGTCTGCGGTCTTTGGCTGGCACCCGGATTACCTGGCGATAGAACTGCAGGACCGGTTGATCGCGTTCACTCACCCCGTCCTGGCAAATGTCGCAGGGGGCGGGGTTCGACCTATCCATCCCGGTTATCAGAAATGAACGACACATTGTCCTATAAGGCAGTTTGACCACCGACCTCATGATGTCGGTAGGAATGCTGAAAAACTGGTGGGAAGCGGCCTGTCCGCTTTGGAGTGATGATCACAGTAAGCTGCCGTTCGTTCAGACGGCAGGGCAGTGGGTCAGATTGACTGATTTCTGGTGTAAACCGGAACTATAGTTTTAAAAGCTGCGGGTGCCACTTATGACGTTGCAGTGTTGGTCAACCTTGGAGAGGTGAGCGCCATCGCTGAGGCGCGGCAAATTGGTATGCAGGCCTCCGAATTCGAGTCAGATCAACTTGCTTGCCGAAACCGGTGTGGTGAGTGTGCCCGCGATATAACGTGCTGCGCGCTCAATCTCGGGGAACAGCGTCTTTTCGTTGATAGCGAGTTTGTCGAGTTGATCGCGAATGTCACTCTTGGCCCCAGCGGCAATAGCGATGCGGTCGATCGTAACGCCCAACGCGTTGGGGTCTTCGAGCTCTTCCGTCAGGCCGAAGACGAAAAACGCACCCGATTGCGCGAGGATGCGCTTGTTGTTCTGCTTGGGCTTAACCATCAGCACGTCGTCAAGGTCGCTTGGCTCGATCCCAAACTCGAACCCGCTGCTCTCTTGACGGATGAAGTGGACAAGCCGCCGGATGGGCAGTGACTTGTTGAACTGTTCCTGTTCGAGGCTGGTGTCGATCTTCTTTTTCAAATCCCACCGCAGGCGTGCCAAGTTCGCCAAGATGCTGACGGTGTCGCTGTCAAAATAGCGCACTCGCCGCTTGGATACCGACAGGATGACGACCTCGCCGTCCGCCTCGACGCTGCGCAGGACGCGCTTTCCAGCACTAATCGCCGGAACGCGCTTCTTGGCCGGTTCGCAGGCGAAATAGAGCGCGACAAGCGGGTTCATCGAAACGTCGAGCACGCGAGTCGGGAGTGAATAGTGCTGCATACGGACAAGCAGTTCGAGTGCGCTTGTATCGGCCGAGAAATCTTCGGGATGCGCCGCCACGAGCTCGCGCAGCAGGATGTGTTCGTTCTCGCGGTTTACGGCAGTTCGAAAGATCGACGGTTGAAGCTTGTACGCCGAATTGCCGTGACCTCGGTACGATATTAGTCGCGTGGCCGGCGTCGTCCGACCGAGGATTTCCGAGACGAAGTCCTCCAGCTTTTCGATCGGCGCTGTCGTCATGGTAGCTCCCCCCTAGAAAATGAACCTAGGAAGTTTCGGGGCCAGAATACAGGAATGATTCTGGCGGCCGATACTGGGTAGCGTTTGCTGGCCAGGCACCGACCGGATTGGGGCGCTCTGCTGACCGTCCGCTTCGAAACGTCCCATCGGCCGGTTCCGCCTAGATCGGACGTCCATGGCAACTGGGCTGAGCGGCCGGCTCTGGTCGGCAGCCGCCGCGGCCGGCTCTCGTCGCAAAAATAGTTTTAGCACAGCCTCGATGTGCCCCCGCATAAGAAGTAGGACCGGACCTACGCGGCTGGCAGTCGGCGGAAGGTTCCCCTTCCGGCATCCCGAATACACGATCTTTATTACGCTGCGGGACCGCACTCAGCCATCCAGACGCGCGAAGTCGAGGTCATCGGTGAAGGCTTCCATCGGTTCGCTTTCGACCTCGCAGAAGCGGACCAGATCCAGCCAGAGCGGCCAGCCGCTCTTCAGATTGCGGATGCGGACCGCCGCCTTCGGGCCGAGATCAGTGTCGATCGTGTCGAGATCGCCGAAGCCATAGGCATCCAGCAGGTTGGCGCGCTCGCCGATCGCGCGCTCGCCCAACCGAAAAGCACCCTTGATATCGCTGGTCAGTATCTTAAAACCGCCAAGGCTGGTCTGAACCGCGTTGGTCCCTTCCATCTTCACCGCCCGCTTCGCGACTGCGCCCATGAAGCGACGAAGATCCACGGGCATGTCGCGCAGACGCTCGACATAGTCCTTCAGTTCAGCCGCAGCCTCGGTAAGTTCGTGCGCACTGTGGCCCCAGCCCACCGCTTTATCCAGACGAATGAGGTTGATGGCGTGGGCAGGTTCATCCGCTTCGGTCCAGTCGGTCAGCTTTTCCAGGATGGCGCGATCGGGATGCGAGAAGCGCTTCTCGTGGTCCGCCTTCATCTGCTTCAGCTTCGCCACGGTGTAGACGGCGACGTCATTGGTCTTCTGGTGGTGGTCATAGCACATGAGCATGAGGTTCGCGGCTTGGCGCCGTGCCTCGTTGGTCATGTGCTTGTTGAAGCGCTCGCCATTTTCCTCGGCCGCCTCGATATGACAGACCTGTCCGATGAAGGTGGCATCGGCGTCCATCATCAGCCTGCCGCATCCCGGGAAAGCGCAGAGATTGCCCGATTTGAGGAATACCTCGCGCAGGGTTTCGCCTTTGGGCGTCAGGCGCTTCGCCTCTTCCGTCACGGTCGTCATGATGCTGATATAGGGCCAGTACGGGCGGGGAGCGATATGACGCACGAGGAACTTGGATACCGCGTGATCGGCGAGCGCCGCTCCCCAAAGCGCTGCTATGTCTATGCGCACCTCGGGCCGGACCGGGTGCCCTTCTATATCGGCAAGGGTACAGGGACGCGTGCCTGGTCGACCGATCGCGATGCGCAGTGGCACCGGTTCGTGCGCACCCGTTGCGACAGCGCGTATGAGATCGTGATTCTGGCAGAGGATTTAGCCGAGGAAGACGCGCTCGACCTGGAGGGCTACCTGATCGCCAAGCACGGCAAGACCCTCACCAACTGGATCAATCCCGGTCGCCAGTTCGACTATGCGGCACTCGATCGCTTCCACAAGCTGCGTGCCGCTAACACCAGCTTTATTTCCGCCACGCGCCCCCTCGAGACGAGCGATCCAGAAGCCGCGGTGGCGCGCTACCGGCAAGCGATCGAGCAAATGCATGAATATTGCGCGATCACCTATGAGACGGGGTTGGTCGCAGAGCTTCGTAACGAGATCGGTCATCCGGTGCATGGCGATATAGCCGCGCTTGACCGCCTAACGCTGGTGCTCAGAAAGCTAGGCAGGTATGCCGAGATCGCTGAAGCGGTCGACGCCTATTTTCAGCGTTATCCCTCCTGGGTATCCCCCAATCATACCGTCGTGAAGCGCCGCGCCGAGGCAGGCGCGATCCTCGCCGGCGAGCGCAAGGCGCCGCGTCTTTCCACGCCCAAGCCACGCAGCCGCAAGACCGGGACGGTGCCTGCGGATGAGCTTGCTCCGATCCTAGTGAAGGCGCGGCGCGACCGTGCGCCGTGGGACTGGATGGTCGCGGCCAAGCTCTGCCGTGCGCACCATGATCATGATCGCGAGATCGCCTTGCTCGAAGAATTCCTGAGCGGCCCGCGCGTCCCGGGACGCTCTTGGCTGGATGTGGAGGAGCGGCTGTTCAAGCTCAGGGCGATGCTGTCCGCCTAATCGACCGCGGCGCTGTAGCGCCGCGACACGGGAAGCGCCCTTGGCCGGCGATGGCCGCACCGGTGGCGTGCGCCCAGGTCATGGGGGCTAGCCGTCGCCAACGCCCGGTGCCGGCAAGTGCGCCCATGCGGACAAGCCTCCGTCTATAGCTGCACCAACGCGATCGTTGGCGGGGGCGAACGGCTCCAGGGGGTGCGGTCAGCCCTTCGGTTGTCCGCGACGAGCGCGGACATCCGCGCCAAGTACCTGAGCGCAATCGAACTAAATGAGTTTCAGGTTCCGACAGCGTGTTCCTGTGGGCGGTAGGATGCGCCATCATCACCAAAGGACTAAAAATGGCGACACTTCTGATGCCCGATCCGACTCAGGTCTGTGAGGATGCCTTGCGCGCCGACAAGGCGTACAATGTCGAGAATGCGATCCTGCCCAGTGAAACCAGGATTATCGACC
>CAJYKO010000231.1 GCA_913775215.1 uncultured Devosia sp.
GAGCTCGTCCATGATGCGGGCAGCCAGTTCCGGCTCGTGCGCAAGGTAGGCCTCGACATTGATCTTGCGCTCCGGGGAGAGCTGATCGTCGATATAGTAGGCCAGTTCGGTTTCGGTAATCGGTTCACGCGCCATCCAAGGCTCCCACAACCCGTAGATAGGGTGCCGGCATGTGCTCGCGGTCGCGTAGGGACTTCCGCGCCAGCGACACACGCGAGAGCACGGTACCTTCGGGCACACCGAGCACAAGCGACGCTTCGGGATAGGTCAGGCCCTCAACCCCGACGAGATGCAGCGCCTCACGTTGATCTTCCGGCAAGGCTAGGAAAGCGCGGCGGATTTCGGAGAGACGCACGGCATGTTCCTGGCTAGCGGGAGCGAAGTCCTCCTTCATCTCGGCGCTTGCCGCGTGTTTTTGACGGATCATGCGGGAGCGGACGCCGTCGACATGGAGATTATGCAGGATGGACATCAGCCAGGGCCGCAGCGCCTCGCCTTGGCGGAAATCGGCGCGGCGGTCGTATGCGCGGGCCAAGGTCTCCTGTACAAGGTCCTCGACATCGTGGCCGCTTCGGGTCAGCGCCAGCGCATAGCGGCGAAGATCGGCGATATAGTCAGTTACCTTGGACGACTTGGCGATCATGATGCATCATATACGCGCAACACCGGAGAACCCTTCCAGTGGATCAGCAACTTTTTGAGCCGTAGCGAAATAAACCGCTCGACCGATCAGCCACGTACCATCCTGCCTGTCCGCGTTCAGGAAGTTCTAACGGTGTGCCACGCAGCCGAAATGGGGGCGGTAAACAGCCCCTATCTGCCGCCCAATTCGCACTCTGCGGCTTCCACTTCTGGCGGGCTGCGACTCGCCAGAACGTTCCAGCAATGGCTTTGCCTTACTTTAGCGTCGCGACCGCCCCATCCGGTTGAGTGGCCGATTCAGGGGTCAGGGCGCCTTCGCTGCCATAGACTTCGCGATAGGCCGAGAGGAAGGTTTCGAGGCCGTTGACCGAGGCAATTTCGGCGGCAACCTGGCGGAACTGGTTGCTGGTGGCTTCGATGGGGCCGGTCACATAGTCGAACATCGGCCATTCGGGGGAGCTGACCATGGCGTCGGAATATTTTGTCCGGAGACGTGCGACACCGCTCTGATCATTGGCCATGACGTAGCCGACGGCAGCCTGCAGAATGGCCATGCGCGCCGGCTTGCTGAGCGGAATGCCGGGTGTAGCAGGGTAAAGCCCTTCGATAAGAGAGCCTGCCTGGCCATACCGCTTGGCTTTCCAATGCGCGTCAATGCGCATGAGGTCGACATCCTTGCCGGTCAATTCCCGAATCATGTCGAGCGCCAGCTGATCGCGGCCACCATCGAGTAGCGCCCGCGCCTCAAGGATGCGGCGCTGACGACCGAGCGTTTCCGGAAGGTCGGGCAGGCGCGTGTCGTTAAGGACGCGCATCGCCTCGGCGGGCTTTTGATCGGCGAGATAGATGACGGCGAGATCGGAGGCGACCTGAGTACGCGCGACACCGCGAAGGCGATTATCGAGCTGATACTGCAGGAGCTCGGCTGCTTGCGGCAAGAGATCGACGCGGACGAGGCGGCGAGCGAGGTTGCGGATCATTTCGTCGCCGCGCGTGCCCGGCGGGGTCAATTGGCGGAAATCGTAATAAATGCTGAGGGCTTCGACCGGGCCGATGGAGTCCGCCAGGCCATTGAGGAAGAGCTCGTTGAAGGTCTTTTGCGCTTCGTCACTGAGCGCCTGAACGTGGCGGCTCGATGGATCGCTGGCGACGGCGGCCATGACCGATTCAAAACCCTGGCGGTATTCGCCTGAGCGGAAATAGAGATCGGCCAGCATGCCCTGCATCGAGGATTCGAGCGCATCGCCCCGCCACAGCAGCGCTTCCGCGGAGAGCGTCTGGGCGCCCTTGACGATATCGAGGCGCTTTTGTTCGTCGAGGATTTTGAGCGTTCGATAGACGGCCTCTGCACGTGGCGCGCGCACTTCCATCGCAATGACCTGGCCATAGATATCGATGGCGTTGTTGAGGTCACCCCGCTCTTCGGCAATGCGACCGGTAAGCAGGTTGAAATCGGCGACCTGGTCATTGTCGAGATCGGAAAAGCGGACATCCCCGATCATCTGCTGGGCCTGGTCGGCATAGTGCTCCTCAACGGCAGCACGGGTGGCGGCAAGCAGGAACGTCTCGCGCGCCCAGCCAGGATAGGAATCGATGATAGAATAGGCCTGGGTCGCATCGGCCCGCGCACCGGCATAGTCGCCCGCATGTGAGCGGGCGATGGCACGCCAGAACATGCCATCGACGTCCTGATCGTAATCGGGCGTATTAAGCTGAACCAGCGCGTCTCCCGGGCGGCCTGCCATGACATTGGCGGCGGCCATTGCGATCTTGAGCTTTGCCAAGAGATCATCGCTACGCAGATTGCCTTCCGCGACGCGCAAAACGCCAAGGGCTTCTATGGCAAAGCCGTTGGCGAGGTAGAACTCTCCGAGGTCGACGCGCGCAGCGTCACGCGCCCGGCCATCGCTCGCGGCAGCTGCCGACTCGAGATCGTCCCGCTTCTGGCCGAAGAGGACAGGATCGGGGACGATCAGGGGCTCATAATCCACGTAGCCAGGCCGATCGGTCGGGATCGACGAAGCCACACCTTGACGGAGGGTATCGGTGGACGAGACTTCCAGGCCGTCATTGGTCCCGATGACCGCAAGGGCGTTTTCAAGTTCGACCGAAAGTGAATCGGACTTGGGACGGATAACCAGACCATGGACGCTGGTCATGGCGGTGAAGTCGACATAGTCGAGAGAGCGCGTAATGCCGCGAGCCGGCGGATAGATGGTGACGATATCGAGCACGTCGCCCACCAACGGGTCCCGGAACTGATGGACGCGACCGGGACGCACGAGATTGGCCGTCATCTCGAAATCGCCGCGCATGTCGCGACGTCGGGTCAGGTCCATCGGCTCGGTCGGCGCCATCATGACATCGCCGAGCGAAAGGACCCATGACTGGCCTTCCGAACCCATCGTCGCCAGACGATCTTGAGCCAGATCGAGGCGAACGATCTGCGCATTGTCTTCCGTCGTGACGACGAACTCGTTGGAAACGTCGGAAAGCTTTTCTAGGTCTCCCGGCACCTGAATGGCGCTGCTCGTATCGAACATCAACCAGACGGAATCGCCGCGACGAAAGATCGCGGCAGGCGTCTCCTGCGTGAAGGGGAAGACAACACGAACCGTGCTGCCGATATTAGTGACGAAAGGCGTGATCTGGCTGGGCGGGATGACGGACAGATCTTGTCCCGAGGACGTGCTTTGCTCTGGCTCGGCGCCAGTTTCAGCAGTCTGCTGCGGCTGTTCAGCAGCAAGTGCTTCCGCAGAGATTTCCGGCAGCCCCTGACCCTCTATGTCGATATCGAGGACATATTGATTGGGGCCGGTCGAATAAAAGCGCGGCGTGACGCCCTTGGCAAAGCGCAGGTTGACCCCACTACCATCGAGCGTGACGTCATTCTTGGCCGTCACGATTTCGGCCGGCAGGTCGGACTGCAAGTCGCGCAGGTCAATATTGACTGGCCACTCGAATTCGAGAGCGCCGACTTCGCCTTCCTGTTCGTACTTGGCCTCGGTGGGAATGGTCCAATCGAACTGAAGGCGCAGGAAGGTCGGATTACGCCCGATCCGAAGGGTACCCTTGGGGTTTTGCTCGGCAACAACCTGAGCCTTGCGCTGCTGATCGGCGCGCAGGGCGAGGCGTTCGGCCCGCTGCTGCATTTCCGCGATGACATCATCGGGCAGAGGCGGAGGCGAGCCTTGCCAAGTGGATGGCAGGAGATCGATGAAAAGCTTAGTGCCCGCTTCGGTGCGGTTGAAATTGAAGGTGGTCCGCATCCCGATGCGCAGCCCCCTGCCCGATGGGTCGAGCCTTGCCACCGACAGATAATCAGGGAGGATAGAAGCAACGTCCGGCAGGGCGACCGAGATCGACTCGTCAAATTCGAGGGAGAGCACCCCATTGGTCATGCGCAACGTATAGGCCGGCATGGTGTCTCGGTCAGGAAAGCTGATGACCAATCGGCCGTAGCCATCTTCCTGAGTCGCAAAGAACTGCGCCTGCTCCTGCGCCATCGCGACGGAAACCGTAAGCAGGCTGACCGAAAGATAGGCCGCTGCCAAAAGATGACGCGGCCGCAGCCAACCTGAATTGTTCGTCTTATTCACGACTTCCACCTGCCCTGACGAGAGAGCTGAACACCCCTGGAAACCCAGAACATGCCAACAACCAAGCACTGGCTGCAGACTAAGCAAGCATGCTTAACGCTCGATTACGCACAGCGCTTAAGTCTTGTTCGGGTGCGGGAAATGCTACTGGAAGACAGCAAAAAGCCCGCGGCCTGAACCCCGCGGGCTCTTGAATCTTTTACTGCCCGACGATCTGCGGCAGAGCTGCGAGGTCAGCGGCGCCCATCTGCTCGGGATTCTTCGAAGTCTGGGACGCTAGAGCGACGGTGAGCTGTTCGGCCTTGGCGCGATCCATAGCGGCTAGAATCGGGGCCATCTTGCGCGGCGGCATCATCTTGGCGACGCGGACCAGCACATCCATTTCAAGGGAATCGAAGATTCCAGCGGCGTCCTTGGGCTTCATCGTCTGGTACATCGAGACGATGGCGGTGAACTGATCTTCCTCCAGCTTCTTGCGCTCATCGACCAGCGTCGAAATTTGCGATTCGAGGGCCTGGAGCGTGGCGGTACGCTCATTGACGCGCTTTTCTGCGGCATCGATCAGCGAAGCACGCAGAGCCAGTTCCTGCTCGTAGCTGTCAAGTTCGCTGCGGCGGGCGGCAAGACGATCCAGCAGAAC
>CAJYKO010000232.1 GCA_913775215.1 uncultured Devosia sp.
CGTCGAGTTCCAGCTCGAAGGCGAGGTTGCGGACCTGTTCGATGACCTCGGGCTCGGCGAGCCGAGGCGAATTGACGAGAATGTAGAGGTCGTTTTCGAAGGTGCCGAACGTTTCCGAGAGGTGCTCGTAGGCGTCGTAATAGTGGCCCGAATGGGCGTAGACGCGCAAAAGGTCGCCATCGACATTGGCGCGCGGGATCTGCGTGAAGCAGAGGACAGAAAAGAGGAGGACCGCCAGCGCCATGAGGCGGGGATAGCGGACGGTGGTCAACCCGATCTGTTCAAGACCGAAGCCGATGGAACGATCATGGGTGATGCGGGCCAGAACACGCTTGAACCAGGAAGGGGAAGACACGACGGGCCCGACTCCGCACTGCGACTATCAGCGGAATCTCTATGTGGTTCTGAAAGGTGCGTCCAGCGGTCGCAGGGGAAGTTGGCGCAGCCCTGATGGTGGCCGCGCCGCTTGGTTTATGCGCCGAGGGCGGCTTTGTTGGCAGCAAGGAAATCGGCAAAGGTGGTTGGCTTCTTGCCGGTGTAGCGCTCGACCGTGTCGGTGACGACGCCATGATGGCCGGTGACGGCGTCGCGCTGGAAGGCGACGAGGCCGCCGGCAAAACCTTCAGGCAGACCGGCAGCGACCAAGCCCTGCTGGAGCTGCGGCGGGGTGATGGCAATGACCTCAACCGGCTTGCCGGTCAGCTTGGAGAAGAGCGCAGCGCGTTCGACATTGGTGATTGGTGCGGCGCCGGTTACGTCTTCGACCGTGTTCCCTTCAGCCTCGAGCAGCGCGCCAGCGGCGGTCTTGGCGGCATCGGCGCGGGTGACGTAGGACGTGCCGCGGTCCCCGATCAGGCCGAAAAGCTGGCCTGAAGAGATGACGTGGCCTGCATCGGCCAGGGTGTTTTCCGCATACATGTGATTGCGGAGGATGGTGAAACCGATCCCGCTCGAGGCAAGGGCGACTTCGGTCCAGAAATGCTCCGTGCTGAGGCCGGCATCGGCGTCGGGACGAGCAGCAGGCGCGGACGTGTAGACGATATGCTTGACGCCAGCGGCCTTGGCGGCATCGATGATGGCCTTCTGCTGTTCGGCGCGGCGACCAATGGCATCTGTGCTGACGATGAGGAGGCGTTCGACGCCGGCCAGCGCAGCGGGCAGGCTGGCGGCATCGTCGAAATCGAGAGTGCGCACTTCTGCGCCCTTGGCGGCAAGGTCCTGCAGCTTGGATGGATCGCGAGTGCCCGCGATGACGCGTGTGGCGCCACGGGCGAGGAGTTCTTCGACCGCGATGCGGCCGAGGTGGCCGGAAGCGCCGGTGACGAGAAGGGTCGCGTTGCTGAACTTGCTCATGTCATTCTCCATAAATCTCTCTGTTTCGACCGACTTGCTCTCGTGCATTGAGGAGAGTAAGTATCGAAAGGAGAGTGCTATCTAGGTCTTTTGCAAAAGACTGGAAAGGGGGCACTTTTTAGGGTGAAGATTACCTTGAGGTAAGTGCATGCAAAACGCGGTCGAGACAGCTGAAATCTATATCGAGCGGTGGAGCGCCGCAGCTGGCGAGACGGGACCATGTCCGGTGCGCGACGTGCTCGACAAGATCGGCGACAAGTGGAGCATGTTGCTGGTGATGACGCTGGCCTGCGGGGACAAGCGCTTCAACGAGTTGCACCGCGAGGTGCCCGATATCTCCCAGAAGATGCTGACGCAGACCCTGCGCGACCTGCAGCGCGATGGTCTTGTGTCGCGGCATGTCTTCGATACAAAGCCGCCATCGGTGGAATATCGCCTTACTCCCTTGGGACATTCGCTGATCGTACCGTTTGGGCATCTGATCGAATGGGCCAATGGATCGATCCGGCGGATCGAGGCGGCGCGGAAAGACTTCGACGCCGTTCGCTAGAACTGATTGCAAAGATATCTTTGCAAAGAAATGCTTGTGATGTAGCTTGCTTCTCAATTTGAGGGGACGGCCATGTCCGAACGTCGAGAAATCAGCCGGATCAAACCTGACGCCATGGCGCTGCGGGCACTGGCGCATCCACAGCGACTCAAGATGTTGGGTTTGTTGCGGATCGATGGACCGGCGACGGCGACACGCCTTGCCGAGCGCATGGGGCTTAATAGCGGCGCGACGAGCTATCACCTGCGCCAGCTCGCGCGGCATGGGTTCATCGAGGAAGATGAGACGCGCGGCAATGCGCGGGATCGTTGGTGGCGAGCGCGGCACGAGACAACGACGTTTCTCGAAGACGAGGCCGACGACGACGCGCTCGATGCAGGAATCGCCTTTGCCGAGGTGGCACTGGCAACCCAGATTGCCGACATGCAAAACGCCGTGGCTCGGCATGCGACCTTGCCGCTCGAATGGCGCAAGGCTTCGACGCTGAGCGACTATATCATTCCCCTGACGGCGGATAAGGCGACGGCGGTGGTCGAAAAACTGCATGCCGTGTTGCGCGAGGCTATGGCGGAAGCGCCGAAGCCTGGCGGCGCGCGCGAGCCGGGCCTTGAAACCGTCAGCTTCATCTTGCACGCCTTTCCCCGTGCGCCAGAGGAGATTGGCGAATGAGTGGCAAGGGTCCGC
>CAJYKO010000233.1 GCA_913775215.1 uncultured Devosia sp.
CACATCTGGTGCTGGCCAACTTCGGTGGTGATGTAGACATCCTTGGACTGCTTCTTCGTCGCCTCGTACAGGCGCTGGATCGCCCATTGCGGCTTGATGATCGTGTCCGAGTTCTTGAAATTAAACGAGCCGACGGCGCGCCAGCCCTCAATCTGCTTCCACCATGCAGCAATTGCCTCGGTGCGCGGCTGGTTGGTCCGGCTGCGCCAGACGCGGATCATCTCCTCGATCACACGGTTGCAGTCACCCACGATCGGAATGTCGACGCGGATGATCTTGTTGATCGAGCTCGGGTCGAGATCGACATGGATTTTGCGGCTGTTGGGCGAAATCGCGTCGACGCGGCCGGTGATGCGGTCGTCGAAGCGCGCGCCGATGTTGATCATGACGTCGCAATCATGCATCGCCATGTTGGCTTCGTAGGAACCGTGCATGCCCAGCATGCCCATCCACTGATGGTTCGATGCCGGGAACGCTCCGAGCCCCATCAGGGTCGAGGTGACGGGAAAGCCGGTCAGTTCGGCGAGCTCACGCAGGTTTTCGGACGCCTCGGGGCCGGCATTGATGACGCCGCCGCCGGTATAAAAGATCGGGCGCTCGGCCTTGAGCATCAGGTCGACAGCCGCTTCGATGGCGCTGAGATCCCCATCGACCTTCGGGCGGTAAGACTTGTGCCGCAAGGTGTCGGCATCAGGCTGATAATAATCACCGACGGCGAACTGGACGTCCTTGGGAATGTCGATGACCACCGGGCCGGGGCGGCCGGTCGTGGCGATGTGGAAAGCTTCGTGCAGCACGCGCGGCAGGTCGGCGACGCTTTTGACCAGATAATTGTGCTTGGTGCAGCTGCGGGTGATGCCGACCGTATCGCATTCCTGGAAGCCATCGGTGCCAATCAGCGTCGTCGGCACCTGCGCAGTGATGCAGACCAGCGGAATGGAGTCGAGCAGCGCATCGGTAAGGCCCGTGACCGCATTGGTCGCGCCCGGGCCCGAGGTGACGAGCACGACACCCGGCTTGCCGGTCGAGCGCGCATAGCCCTCGGCCATGTGCGTTGCGCCCTGCTCGTGCCGCACCAGGATATGCTGCACCTTGTCCTGCTGAAAGATCGCGTCGTAGATCGGCAATGCCGCGCCGCCGGGGTACCCGAAGATGTGCTCCACGCCCTGATCGGTCAGTGCCTGGATCACCATTTCCGCGCCGGTCATCTTCTCGGCCATTGTCAGCCCTTCCTACCTGTCTCGCCCCTCTTGGGGTCTTGTCATCGAAGGCCTTGGTCTCCTGAGGAGAAAAAGGCAATAAAAAAGGCCCCTTTCGGGACCTGTGTTCGGCGCACCAGCTATCGCGCGGGGTCTTACCCCACGTTGCCGATGCGCCTGCGTACTACGAGAATAAGGGCCCGCACGGGTCTTCTCCGAGAAATCAATGGCCGCATTGATAAAAGCAGCGGCAGTCCAAAGTCAAGTCACCAAAAACCGGGTGCCGTGATCAACGAGCCGCGGAGTTGGCAGACCCGTGCAGCTGATCGGCATACTTTCCGTGCCACAGACGAGCGAGCCGGGCAAGATCGCGGTCTGCCAGCATCTTTTCCGCTTCTTCTATGGTCGCCCAGAAGCGCAGGCGCTGCGTCTGTTCACGCCAAACGTCGAACTGCTCGGTAACGAGCAGCGGATAAATATCGACATCTATCAAGGGCGACGTGCTGGTCAGACCGCTGGTCTTGTAGGCGCCGATAGGCTCTTGTCCAACAACGCCAACCACGCCAGCCTCTTCGACCGCTTCTTTGGCAGCACTGTCCCATGGCGACAGATCCGCTTCGATCGCACCCTTAGGAAAAATCCACTTCCCGCTCCGCCGCGTCGTAATCAGCAAGAACGACATGCGGCCATCAACGATGGCGTATGGCAGGGCTCCGCTTTGGCGCTGGGTCTGGGAAGAAGAAATGCTCGAAACTCCGGTCGCCACATGGCGAAGCCTCATGATTCCCGAGCTTACTCAATTTGCACAGCTGTGCATTGAAAATCGGACTAAGGCGAAAAAATTTGACGGTGCAGTGATAGCGCCGCGACTGAAGTGGAAGTTTGGCGCTCAAATGATGACAACGCAATGACGCAAAAACAAAAGAACACCCGGTCGAGGGACGACCGGGTGTCTGGCGCCCTGGGGGCGCTACGCCGTAGGGGGCGCTACGGCATATTCTAAACCGACATTAGCCGCGCGGGCAGGTGTCGATGTACTGGGTGCCGTTCGGACGACGATACACGCACTCGTTGCGAGCACGGTTGTGGTAGCCGATCGACTCACCGATCGCAGCGCCGGCAACGGCGCCAACGCCGGCACCGACAGCGGTGCCAACCAGGCTACCGCCCGAAGCGGCAGCACCAACAACGCCACCAACTACGGCGCCACCAGCAGCACCCTGCTGGGTGGTGGTGCAAGCTGCCAGAGACAGTGCGGTTGCTGCGATGATCAGGATCTTGTGCATTGAAACCTCCAAGGAATGCTGCAGCAAAAATGCGCGGCTAGATGGTTGGTTCCGTAGCAATTTTAATTTTATTAACCCGAGTTAACGCCGCTGCGGCATAAATGCGGCGATTGCCAACGCCACCCAGGACAGGATCATCACACCACCGCTGATGGGCGCGGCGCCCGGAAAAAGCGAGTGTCCCAGCCATTCGCGGATGGCCAGGTCCGCACCGAAGACCACAGTCCCTGTCGCCAGACCCAAACCGATCCTATTGAACATGCGCGACCGACCGTAAAGGGCCAATGCCAGCAGTGCTGGGCCATGCGCCAGAAAGATCATGGCGATGCTGGAGAGATTTCGCGACTCCACATGAGATCCTGCAGCGGCCGAAACGACGCCCAGGGCACCGATGATGGCGGCGGTGGCAAGCAGGATACGATCGATGGCGGTCATGGCATTCCCCGGTCTGCGCCTTTCTTCTTGGCGCCGAAGCCACTACAGCATGGGGCGCGAGTGTGAGAAGTAACAATGACTGACAGTCCCCTGCCCACCGGCGTCACGGCTGGCCAATCTACCCATGGCTGGACCGCCGAAATGCGCGCCATGTTTGCCTTGGCCTGGCCGCTGGTCATCGCGCAACTTGCGCAGAACGCACTCCACACCACCGATGTCATTCTGCTTGGCTGGCTTGGGCCGCAATATCTGGCTGCGGGCACCTTGGGCACGAGCT
>CAJYKO010000234.1 GCA_913775215.1 uncultured Devosia sp.
GTCGTTTCCTCCGGCTGAAGCTGAAGGGCAGTAGAAACCAGCGCGGCGTTTCAAGCAATCCGCGCTGGATGCACGAACTCTCTACTTCTTTTTCATGGCAGCGCTGAGCAGCGCGCCGAAGGCGCCCTGGTCGTTCGATTGAGGGCGCTCATTGCCCCGCTGTTGTGGCCTGCCGGCAGGACGCTGGGGTTCGCGCTGTTGAGGGCGCGTTTCGCGGGCCGAGGCGCCGCCATCGCGGCGCATGGTGAGGCCGATGCGTTTGCGGGGCACGTCGACTTCGACGACGGTGACTTTCACCACATCACCGGCCTTGACGACCTCGTGCGGGTCCTTGACGAATTTGTCGGCGAGTTGGGAGACGTGGACGAGCCCGTCCTGGTGGACACCGATATCGACGAAGGCGCCGAAGGCGGCAACGTTGGTGACGGTGCCTTCAAGCTGCATGCCGGGTTTGAGATCCTTGATGTCGTCGATACCTTCGGCAAAGGTGGCGGTCTTGAAGGCAGGGCGCGGGTCGCGACCGGGCTTTTCGAGCTCGCCGATGATGTCGCGGACGGTCGGGAGACCAAAACGCTCATCGACGAAGACGCGCGGGTCGAGCGCGCGGAGAGCGGTCGGGTCGCTCATCAAGGCGCGGACATCGCGGCCGCAAGCGGCAACGATTTTTCTGGCGACGCCATAGGCCTCGGGATGAACTGAAGAAGCGTCGAGCGGTTCGGTGCCGTCGGGAATGCGGAGGAAGCCGGCGGCTTGTTCGAAAGTGCGCTGGCCCAAGCGGGCGACGGAGAGCAATTCCTTTCGCGTCTTGAAGGGGCCGTTTGCATCGCGATGGGCGACAATGGCTTCGGCGATAGAGGCGCCGAGGCCGGAGACGCGGGCAAGGAGTGGGGCTGAGGCGGTGTTGAGATCGACGCCGACGGCGTTCACCGCGTCTTCGACGACGCCATCGAGGGATTTCGCGAGACGATATTGATCGACGTCGTGCTGATATTGACCGACGCCGATGCTCTTGGGTTCGATCTTGACGAGTTCGGCCAGCGGATCTTGCAGTCGGCGGGCGATGGAGACGGCGCCGCGGAGCGAGACGTCGAGGCCGGGGAATTCGGCGGCGGCGAGGGCAGAGGCTGAATAGACTGAGGCGCCGGCTTCCGAGACGATAACCTTCAAGGGTTTTGGCGCAGGCATGTTGGCGAGCATGTCGGCGACGAGTTTTTCTGTTTCTCTGGAGCCGGTGCCATTGCCGATGGCGATGAGTTCGATGTGGTGGGCGCGGATCAGGCTGGCGAGTTCGGCCTGGGTGCCACGCGCGTCATTGCGTGGCGGGAAGGGATAGACCGTCGAGGTCGCGAGTAACTTGCCGGTGCCGTCGACGACAGCGACCTTGACGCCGGTGCGGATGCCGGGATCGAGCCCCATGGTGGCGCGGGAGCCGGCGGGGGCAGCAAGGAGTAGATCTTTGAGGTTTCGCGCGAAGACGTGAATGGCTTCTTCGTCGGCGCGCTCGCGCAGATCGCGCATCAGGTCGAGCGAGAGGTGAACGTAGAGTTTGGTGCGCCATGCCCAGCCGGCGACCTCTAGGAGCCATTTGTCGCCGGGGAGGGTGCCGCCGATCTGATAGGCCGAGGCGACCATACGGACGGCGGGTTTGACGACGGAGGTGTCGTCGGCATCGACTTCGATATCGACGGAAAGCACTTCCTCGTTGCGGCCGCGCAGCATGGCCAGCGCCCGGTGGCTGGGTGCGGTGGCCCAGCGCTCTGTGTGGTCAAAGTAGTCGGAGAATTTAGCGCCGGCTTCTTCCTTGCCGGGAATGACCTTGGCGCGGAGCGTGGCGCGGTCCTTCATATAGATACGCAGGCGCCCGACGAGATCGGCGTTTTCCGCCATTTGTTCGACAACGATGTCGCGGGCGCCGTCGAGGGCGGCTTTTACGTCGGGGACGTCGTCAGTGAGGTATTTGGCGGCGAGATCGGCCGGGATGAGGCGACGGTCATTGAGGATGGCTTCAGCCAAGGGGCCTAGACCCCGCTCGCGCGCAATTTCGGCCTTGGTGCGGCGCTTGGGCTTGAAGGGGAGATAGATGTCTTCGAGCTCAGCCTTGGTGGGCGCGGCGGCGATGGCGGCGGCGAGATCGGGGGTCAGCTTGCCCTGCTCGGTGATGGATTTGAGGATCGCGTCGCGGCGGCTGTCGAGTTCGCGAAGATAAGCGAGGCGCTCTTCGAGGGTGCGGAGCTGGGTGTCGTCGAGCCCACCAGTCACTTCCTTGCGGTAGCGGGCGATGAAGGGAACGGTGGCGCCGCCATCGAGGAGTTCGATCGCGGCCTTGGCCTGATCGGGCTTGGCCCCGATTTCCTGGGCGATGCGGGTGGCAAGGTTTTGGGATGGAAGCGCCATGGGTCAGCCAAGTTGAGTCGAATTGGCGCGACCATAATGGGGAATTTGGCGAAAACACATGCGGCGGGTGAGGGGGTGTGGAAAGCGGGGACTGCGCCGCCCTACAATCTATGAGCCGCAGGCCAAAACCTAGCGGATCAGAATTGCGCGAAAATCGTTCACATTGGTGCCGGTTGGGCCGGTGACAAAGAGGTCCCCAATTGCCTTGAAGGCACTATAGGAGTCGTTGTTGGCCTGCGCCGCCAATGGGTCTATTCCTGCCGCCCGCATGCGCTGGGCCGAGGTGCCATCGACGAAGGCGCCGGCATTGTCTTCGGAGCCATCGATCCCGTCGGTATCACCAGCGAGCGCCGTCAGGCCCTCAACGCCATCGAGGGCAATGGCGAGCGAGAGCAAAAACTCCCCGTTCCGTCCGCCGCGTCCTTGGCCACGGAGTGTAACGGTCGTCTCGCCGCCGGACAGCAGGACCACCGGCTTTTCGAACGGTTGATTGCGCTGCGAAATCTCCTTGGCGATCGCCGCATGCACGAGCGCGACATCGCGCGCCTCGCCCTCGATGGAATCGGACAGCACTGCAGCCGAAATCCCTCGCCGCCGCGCCTCGTCGGCCGCTGCCGAGAGGGACAAGGCCGCCGACGCGATGGTCACGACAGAGTTTCCAACAAAACGCGGATCGTCCGAACGCGGCGCGAGATTGTCCTCGCTCGCTAAAACCTGCTTCACGGCCTCAGGCAGGTCCAGCCGGTAGAGATCGGCGAATTTTCGCGCCTCTGCCCGGGTGCCCTTGAGGGAAATCGTAGGACCCGATGCCACGAGGGCAGGATCGTCGCCGGGCACGTCGGATACGACGAGCGTTGCGACCCGCGCCGGTGCGGCCAGCGCTGCGAGCCGGCCGCCCTTCAGGCTCGAAAACTGAT
>CAJYKO010000235.1 GCA_913775215.1 uncultured Devosia sp.
AGGTCTACTTTGTCCTGTCTCTTTAGAGTAGACCTCATAGCGAGTCGAACTAATGAGGCTTGGCCACTATGTCCGAGATCCATTCTGCCCCCGTTGCCGATGCCCAGAAGGATAATTGGGTGGATCGATATGCCCCCGATTTTGCCAAGCCCTATCTCCGTTTGGCCCGTTGGGATCGGCCGATTGGTGTCTGGCTGCTGTTCTGGCCTTGCGTCTGGGGCCTGGCTTTGGCGGCGATTGCCCAGCCCGACTGGGGTTTTGGCTGGTATCATGCCATTTTGATGCTCATCGGCGCTGGGCTGATGCGCGGCGCGGGATGCACGTTCAACGACATCGTCGATCGCGACATCGACGATAAGGTGGCGCGCACGCGGTCTCGGCCGATCCCGTCAGGGCAGGTGACGGCCAAGGAGGCGCTGGCTTTTCTCGTGGCGCAGGCGCTACTGGGCGCGATCATCCTTTTCCAGTTTAATCGCTTCACCGTGTGGGCGGGCATCGCGTCCCTCGTGCTGGTCGCCATTTATCCCTTTATGAAGCGGATCACCTGGTGGCCGCAGCTTTTTCTCGGACTTGCCTTTTCCTACGGTGCGCTGGTGGGCTGGTCGAGCCAAATCGGCGGCCTCGCCTGGCCCGCTGTGCTGCTTTACGCTGGGACGATCCTTTGGGTCATCGGCTATGACACCATTTATGCCCTGCAGGATGTCGAAGACGATGCGCTGGTCGGCGTGAAATCCACGGCGCGGTTGTTTGGAGAGAATGTTCGCCCGGCGGTGGCTGTGCTCTATGTGGGCGCATTTTTGCTGTGGCAAGCAGCTAATCTCCAGGCTGGTGGTGGCGCACTCTTTGTCGCGCTTTCGCTTGTGGCCGGCGGTTTGATGGCCTGGCAGGTCTATACGCTCAATGCTGGAAACCCAGGCAATCCTCTGCTGCGGTTCCAGAACAACCACTATGTCGGGATCGCGATATCCCTGGCGCTATTGGCGGAATGGGCTTGGTAGCGTTAAGGCCACCGAACGTAAAAAACGCCAAGGGGACCAGCCGCACCACCAGCTGATCCCGTCGACGTGCCCTTGGAGGGGGATTCTTCTGCTGCGCCGTTTAACGGCGCAGACGACTAGTTGACTTCGGCTTCGCCGGGCTTGCGGCGGTTGAGGAAGCGGGGACGGCGGGCGGCGTCGGCGGCAAGCTTGCGGCGGGGTGCCGTTTGACCAACCATGACGCCATCGACCTGCTGGCTATAGGGGAGATAGGCGCCATCGCCAGCCTTGATGAACAGCGGCAGGCGGAGTTTTTTACCCCAGTTCTGCCATTCGGCGACCACGTTGTGATTACCTTCTTCTTCAAAGACCTTGTAGCTCAGCTCGCCATCGGGATGGACGAGTTCGATCGAGCTGGTAAGGACGCCTTCTTCGGAAATTCTTGTGGCGACGGCAACACCGATGAACTCGGTGACCGGAACCTTGATCTTGACCGCCACGCCGCTCTGTTCGAGCTGTTTGCGCACGGTCACTGTCTTGACGGGATCGCGCGGCCCATTGTCGTTCGCCGCAATGAAGCGGCGTTCCGCCAGCGCAGGCTTGCCGAAAGCAAGAACGACTGACGATCCTTCCATCGCTACGCCATGAACCATTTTGATGCCTTCCTGTAACTTCGAGAGCTGTTTTTTGCGCTCCGTTTGTGAGGGCAATCTAGCGCGTCGGATTACCAGCCGCCTTAATGGGTTCGGTTAAGTTTATGTTGTTTTCAGCGGTGGTTAGCGGGGTGTTGCAGTGGGCCATGATGAGTTTACCCAATCGGATCGCAGCTTGTTTACCTCAACTGTGGCGGGTCTTCGCCATTCAAGAGGGGACCATGATCCCCCGGGCCTTGTCCGAAAGTCGTATGAGGCATAAAAGCCCGCCATGCCGGCCTTTGCCCCACCCTACGAAGACGATCTCGAACTGCTCCGCGCCACCGCCGTTGCGGCGGGCATTATTGCGGCTGGCTATTTTCGCCGCGATATAAAGAGCTGGAACAAGGACAATGCCTCGCCGGTGAGTGAAGCCGATATCGTCGTCGATCGGTATCTGGCGGCGAGCTTGCTCAACGCGCGGCCGAACTATGGCTGGCTTAGTGAAGAAACCGCAGACAATCCGAGCCGGCTCGACTGCGATCGGGTGTTTGTTGTCGACCCGATAGACGGCACGCGCGCATTTTTGCGCGGCGAAGATTGCTGGACGATCTGCGTGGCAGTCGTCGAGAAGGGCGTTCCGGTGGCAGGCGTCGTTTACGCGCCGGCGCGCGACGAAATGTATGAAGCATGCCTTGGCGGCGGTGCACGGCTCAATGGCATCGATCTGACACGCACCCGTCGCGCAGGATCCGCGCCGCTCATTCCGGCGCCTGGTGCCGTGCACCAGGAATTACAGGCGGCTGGGCTCAATTACACCCGGGGGCCAATGTATCCTTCCCTGGCCTATCGACTGATCCAGGTCGCGACCGGCAAACTCGACGCGGCCGTGGCGCGGCGCGGCAGCCAGGATTGGGATATTGCAGCGGCAGCCGTGATCCTGAGCGAATGTGGGCTCGACTTTGCCGATGTGTGCTCCGGGTTCCCACAATTTAACAGACGAGATGTGCGTCATGGCGCGCTTGCAGCGCTCAGCGACATGAGCCTAAAACCCCTCGTTCATGCGGCTTTGATCACGGTTTATGGCTGTCCGGCCGAGCCGGTAGACGAGGCCGAACAGATTTCCTCAACCGCGATGGATTCTTGAGCGATGGCTGAAGCGACTGAAAAGCAACTCCTCCACCTGGTGATCGGCGGCGAGCTGTCGAGCATTGACGGCATAACCTTTGCCGATCTCGACAAGGTCGACATCGTCGGCCTCTATCCCAATTATGCTTCGGCACTGGTTGCCTGGAAGCAAAAGGCGCAGATGACGGTCGATAGCGCGCAGACACGCTATTTCATCGTTCACCTCCATCGCCTGCTTGATCCGCAGACCGCAAGCGCCTGATCAGGCCGCTTGGCGTTCAGTGATCTCGGCGACGATTTTATCCATCGCGCCGGGGTCGCCAATTCGGATGTGACCCATCTGGGCCAGATGCCGGCGCTTGGTTTCGTTGACCAGGAGCTCGCGTAGTGCTTCAGCCACCGCCTCGGGTTTGGCTTCCGTGACCTTGCGCGCATCGCCGAAGAGGTTCTGCTCGTCGGTAAAGCGTGAGCGCCTGTCGCGCGGGTTCATAAAGGTTATGGCGGGGCGTCCGAGGCCGAGCGACTGAATGGTAGCGGTGCCGGCCTGGCTCAGCACGATATCGGAATCGACGACCAGATTGCCCATGGCAACACCGCGGGCCATATGTATCGTAAGGTTGCCGTCGCTCAATTCACCGAGATCGTCGGATTCAGTGCTCAAAAGCGCAGTACGCCGCAGGCTCGCGGCCTTGGCGAGCTCCTCGACATTGACGCTGCCGGCGACGGCGAGAAAGACGTCGGGACGATCTTGCTCTGGCAAAAGACGAAGCGCTGCAACCTGAATGGCAAAGCTTTCAGCAGTCAGCGCGCGACTGCCAGGCAGCAGGGTGACGGCCATGGGGCGCTTACGGCGCTTGGAAGCGTTATAATCGCCATAGGGAATGGCATCCATCATGATATTGCCGACGGCGCGGGCATCGACGCCCTCGGTCGTGAGCTGATCGGCAAGGTTTCTGGCGCGGCAAAAGACGGTTTGGCAGCTTTTCTTGATCGCCCAGGCTTCCGGCGAAGAGTAGAGCCGGGCTGCTCCGGTTTTGTAGACATCGAGGTAGATGAGATCACGCAGTCCCATGGCGAGGCCGGCGAGAACGCCGACCATGTCGCCGACGACGATGATCTTGTCATAATGCCCGCGCACGGAGCGCAGGAATTTGAGCGCGGGTGGCACGGTCCAGAGGCCGCCGGTGACGATATCGCGGCGTAGCGAGCCTTTGACATTGCGCCAGCCTTCGGAGGCGAGCGTTGCGCGGGGGCCAACGATGCGGCAGGCGCCTTCATAGGCTTTGCCGCTGCCGATCATGGGATAGGCTTCCACCAGGGCGGATTGGGAGAGGCGCTTGACCAATGCCGATCCGATGGCGTCTTCGCCGTGCCCATTGGAAATAACGAGGTAGCGCTGACGCGTCGCCGCCTCTGTCACGATCAGTTGCCTCGGCCGTAGCGGAGGAATGCCTCATGCGCAGTGGTCGCATCGACATAGGGCTCTTGCCGGTCGACACTCCAATAGGACAGTTCATCAAGCGGGATCGGCTTGCCGGTGATCGCGCAGCGCACGAAGGTCCCCTGCTTAAGGACGACATAGTCACCATCGAGATAACGGACGCTCGCCTCGGAGGGGGTAAACCCCTTGTCGAAGATATTCACCGCCAGGCTCCTTCTACTGCTTTACGCTATAGAGATAAAACCGGAGTTTCAAAAGAGACTTTCCTGCGAGCCATCATCAGATGGGGGACGGCTGGGCTTACGTTTCTGCGGCGGCGAACCGGCAACATTGGCGCCGACTTCGCCATCCGCGAAGGTCAGCTTGAGGAGATCGCCCGGCTTGACCTGAACAGCGGCGCTGATGACTTCGCCCGCCTCGTCCTGCACCAAGGCATAGCCGCGGGCGAGAACGCTGCGATAAGAGAGGGTTTCGAGCAGTTTGCCGATCTGGGAGAGCTGCTGTCGTCGCTCACTCGTCAGGCGGGTAGGGATCAGCGCGAGACGTTGGGACACCGGCTGGAGCTGGGCCTGAGATTGCCGGAGTTCTGCGCGGAGCGGCTGCGGGGATAAGCGCGGGCTGACGCGGGCAAAAAGAGCACGCTTGCGCTCGATAGCTTGACCAATGCTGCCTGGCAGGCGCGCGGCACGTGGGTCGAAGGTCAGCCTTGCGCGCTCGATGGTCTTGTTGAGGCCGGAAACTGCGCGATGTTCTATATTGTCGAGGCGCTTGGCGAGATCGTCATGACGTTGGCGCACAAGGCGCGGCTGCATGGCGCCGGCAGCCTTCGAAAAGGCAAGTCGGCGCGCCTGAACGAAATGACGAAGCCCGCTCGACAGTTGGGCCGAGGCCATGTCGAGGCTTTGACGCTGGGTGGCGACGAGATCGCTCGCGCGAGGGAGACCGGCACTTGCGGCGCGGAGGCGATCTTTGAGGCTCATCAAGCTGCGGCGGGCGGCCTGGCGCTGGCGGCTGCCCTGGTCCTCGACATAGGCTATGAGTTCGGCGCGAACAGGCACTGCCGCTTCGGCGGCGGCGGTCGGGGTTGGCGCACGCATGTCTGAGGCATAGTCGATCAGCGTTGTATCGGTTTCGTGGCCGACGGCGGAGATCACTGGAATGCCGGAGGCGGCGACGGCGCGGACGACGGCCTCTTCGTTGAACCCCCAAAGGTCTTCGATAGAGCCGCCACCACGAGCGACGATCAGGATATCGGGGCGCGGGATTCTGCCGTTGGGATCAAGAGCGTTAAACCCCTCGATGGCATTGACGACTTCAGGAGCGCATGTCTCGCCCTGGACGCGCACAGGCCAGACGAGGACATGGCTGGGGAAGCGATCATCAAGGCGGTGGAGAATATCGCGGATGACCGCGCCGGTTGGCGAGGTGATGACACCGATGACGCGGGGAAGATAGGGCAGGGGCCGCTTGCGCTCGCGGGCAAAAAGGCCTTCGGCCAACAGTTTCTTGCGACGTTCTTCGAGTAGCGCCATCAGCGCACCGGCACCGGCCGGTTCGATCTGCTCGATGACGATCTGATATTTTGAAGAACGCGGGAAGGTGGTCAGCCGCCCTGTCGCGATAACTTCGAGGCCTTCTTCGGGCTTGAAGGCAAGGCGTCCATAGCTGCCCTTCCAGATGACCGCGTCGATCGTAGCGCCATCATCCTTGAGGGTGAAATAGGCATGGCCCGACGAATGCTGGCCACGAAACCCGGAGATTTCGCCGCGAACGCGTACATGTCCGAACTCATCTTCCACCGTCCGCTTCACCGCCTGGGCGACTTCGGAAACGGTGAACTCGGCGGCATTGGTCAGGGCTTGAGGCATGGGTCCTTGGTGGTCGAAAGCAGCTGGGAGGTCAAGCCCCGCTACTCAAGCGAAACGCACCCCGGTTGTTGGTAGTAGCCCTTCTATTCAGCAGCTTCCGCCTCGTGTGGCCTTTCGAGATTGCCCATGGATTGGACAATGTGGTTGGCGAGCGCGTCATAGATGCCGCCATAGGCGTGGCTGGCGCGCATGATGGCCATTTGAGCGTCGGGGAGGGGCGGGAGGCCGCGATTGTCGGAGACGACGCGCATACCCGGTTGAAGGGCGCTTTCAGGCAGGAAGCCAATAGCAAGATCGGAGAGCACGGCCGAAGAAATCGCGGTAGCGTTCGAGGAAGTGTAAGCGATGCGATAGTCGGTGCTGGTGCGCTCGAGCGCGTCCATCGCGTCCTTGCGCCAGATGCAATATTGTGGGCCGCAGGCAATGGCGATGGGTTCGCTGGCAAGCGCCCGGCCGCCATGGCTTGCCACCCAGAACATCTTTTCGGTCCGGAACAGCTCGCCGAAATTCTGCTCGGTGCCCTGGGTAAAGACGATGAGATCGTAGCGCCCGGCGCGCATGCCTTCGAGAAGGTGCTCGGAAGCCATGCAGGATACGTCGACAACGATCTTTGGATGGGTCCGCTGGAAACTCGACAGGATCACCGGCAAGAGGCGCACGGCATAATCGTCCGGCACGCCGAAGCGGATTGAACCGGCGAGATCGCCGTCCGAGAAATGATCGAGGATCTCGGCATTGGTGCGCAGCATTTTTCGCGCACGCTCATAAAGCACTTCGCCATGATGGGTGAGTGTAACGGTGCGGCCATCGCGCGACAGCAGCGAATGACCCAGCCGCTCTTCGAGGCGTT
>CAJYKO010000236.1 GCA_913775215.1 uncultured Devosia sp.
CGCAGATCATGCTCGCCTTCGTGCCGGGCTTTGTCGACGATCAACAAAAATTCGACCTGACCGTGATGCTCACCCGCATCATGTTCCCCTATCTCGCCTGCATGTCGCTGATGGCCGCCTATGGCGCAATCCTCAATTCGCTCGGCCGCTTTTTCGCCGCTGCCTTTGCCCCCGTCCTCCTCAACATCGTCAACATCGCCGCGCTCATCCCGCTGGCGACGTTTTGGGTTCAGGACCCCCAAAACGCGACCTTCTGGGTCGCCATCGCCACCATGCTCGGCGGTCTCGCCCAGCTTTGGCTGGTCTGGGCCGCCATCGAGCGCGCCGACTTCCGCCCCACCTTCCGCTTGCCGCGCTTTGATGCCGAGGTGCGCCGCTTCTGGCTCCTTGCCATCCCCGCCATCCTTACGGGCGGCATCACCCAGATCAATATTTTCGTAGGCACCATCATCGCCTCGGGCGCGGACAACACCATCTCGATCCTTGCCTATGCTGACCGGCTCTATCAGCTCCCCTTGGGGATCATCGGCATCGCGATCGGCACGGTGCTGCTTCCCGAATTGAGCCGCCATTTGAAGGGTGGCCGCAATGCCGAGGCTCTTGCGAGCCAGGAGCAATCGCTTTTCATCTCCATGCTCCTGACCATGCCGGCGGCAGCGGCTCTCATCAGCATTTCCGAGCCGATCGTTCGCCTACTCTTCGAGCGCGGCCTCTTTGACGCCATGGCGACCAAGCAAACCGCCGAAGCTCTGATCGCCTTTTCCTGCGGCCTTCCCGCCTATGTGCTGATCCGCGTCCTCCAGCCCGGTTTTTTCGCCCGGCAGGACACCATCACCCCCACGATCTTCGCCGGCATCAGCGTCGCTGCCAATATTGGCCTATCGCTCCTGCTCTTTCCCAGCATGTTCCATGTGGGCATCGCCATTGCGACCGCCGCCTCGTCCTGGCTCAATGTCATCATGCTCGGCACGACGCTCGCCATGCGCGGCCACTTTTCGCTTTCGCGTAGCCAGCTCTGGAATCAAGCCATGATTCTTCTCATCAGCGCCATGATGGGCCTGATCCTCATGGTGCTTGCCGATCAGGGCGCGGCGCATCTCGCCTCCGGCGCCCCGCTGTGGCACCAGGCTCTGGTGCTTGCTGCACTCATCGCCTATGGCGTCGTTTTCTATTTCACTATGGTCCACATCACCGGCACTCAGCGCCTCGGCACGCTGATGCGCCGCCTCCGCCGTCGCGGCTGATGGTTTCCATTTCGGCTTTGTCCGTATAGAACCGGCAGTCTGGAATCCTTGTTACGGCGTTCTTCTCATGTCCTTCACTCCCCGCGTTTTCTCGGGCATCAAGCCATCCGGCGATCTGCACCTTGGCAACTATCTCGGCGCCATTCGCCGCTTCGTGCCGCTGCAGGAGACGCATGAGACCATCTATTGCGTGGTCGATATGCACGCGATCACCGTCTGGCAGGACCCCGACGATCTCAAGCGCTGGACCTATGAGATCGCCGCCGCCTATATCGCGGCCGGGCTCGATCCGAAGAAGTCGATCATCTTCAATCAGTCCCAGGTCGTCGAACATGCCGAACTGAGCTGGATCTTCAATTGCGTCGCCCGCATGGGCTGGATGGCGCGCATGACCCAGTTCAAGGACAAGGCCGGCGAAAATTCCGAGAATGTCTCGCTTGGGCTCTTCGCCTATCCCTCGCTCATGGCGGCGGACATCCTCCTTTATAAGGCCACGGCCGTTCCGGTGGGCGAAGACCAGCGCCAGCACCTTGAGTTGACGCGCGATATCGCCAAGAAATTCAACCACGATTTCGCCAAGCAGATCTCGGCTGCAGGTTTTGAGGATGGCTTTTTCCCCATCACGGAAACCCTCGCCACCGGCCCTGCCATGCGCGTCAAATCGCTCAAGGATGGCGCCAAGAAAATGAGCAAGTCCGAAGCGTCGGACCTCGCGACCATCTACATGATGGACGATGCGGACCTGATCGCCAAAAAGATCAAGCGCGCCACCTCGGATGCCGAAGCCCTGCCGACAGAAGCCGCAGGTCTCGCCAATCGCCAGGAAGCGGAGAACCTGGTCGGCATTTATGCCGCGCTCGCCAATCAGTCGGTCGATCAGGTCTTGGCCGAATATGGCGGCAAGGGCTGGGGCGTCTTCAAGCCGGCTCTGGCTGACCTTGCCGTCTCGGTCCTCGCGCCCATCGCCGATGAAATGAAGCGTCTGGTGGCCGATCGCGGCGAGATGGATCGCATCCTCGGTGATGGCGCTGAACGCGCCCGCGCCATTGCCCAGCCGATCATGGCCGACGTTCGCAAGCTCGTCGGTTTCGTCCGCTAAAACGCTGGAGGCGCCTTTGTACGATACCGAATACAAGCGCAAATTCCTCGTCGTCATCGACGAAACCGAAGAATGCGACCGCGCCCTGACCTTTGCCGCCTTCCGCACCAAGCGGACGGGCGGCACGGTCGTCCTCGTCACCATCGTGCCAAAGCCCGAATTCATCGGCATGGGTGTCGAACAGGTCTTGCGCGCCGAAGCTGTCGAGGAAGCCGAGCGCAATCTCGACATGCGCCTGGCCCGCATCAAGGAGATTGGCGATGTCCGCGCCGAAACGGTTATCCGCGAAGGCAATGGCCCGGAACAAATCGAAGAACTGATCGATAAGGATCACGGCATCGCCATCCTGGTTCTCGCCGCCTCGAAGTCCCAGGACGGCCCCGGGCCGCTGGTCACCCATTTCGCTGCCCGCGCCAATGCCCTCCCCATCCCGCTCACCATCGTCCCTGGCCGCATGAGCGACGAAGAGATCATCGCTATCTGCTGACTTCGAGCCGCCCCAAAGGCAAATGCGCTCCAGTGAAGCGAATTTAGGCGAGAAGGCCAAACGAGCTTTACTGGAGTGGCGTTGGCACTATAGCGCAAGGGCTGCCAATATGCCTTGGATTCGCTGCTCGGCGGTCGCTCCATAAAGTGCCAGCCGGCGGTCAAAAGGCAGCTCCAAATGCTGTAGCGCCCAGGTGCTGAGCGCTTCTGCCGAACCGAGCGATTCCATCCGGTCCCGCTCAAAGCGTCCAACTTGCAACCTCTCCTCCCGGATCGCCAGGACAAGTCCTTCACGCAGCCGTGCAACGGAGATTTCGGGCGCGGTCATATCCGGCTTGCCAACCGGCTTGACGCTCAAGACCGGCAGGAAGGCTCCGAGTGCAACCGTCTCGATCCGCACAAGGGCTTCTCCGAAAAGATCGATCACCGGCAGATCGTCGCCGCGCTGGCTGCGCCCATGTGGTCGGGCTAAAATCCCAAGCTGGCCTACTGCAAGCGCGGTTGCCAGCACGGTTTTGCTCTCGCGCCGACTGAAATCGCTGGGAAAGATCGCTTCGGCAATAGGCTCTGAGCAGGCAAGGCGCGTGCTGATCCGCGGCAGCATCTTGGTTCCCGCCTTGATCTTGAGGCCCAGTAACTCGTCAGTGCTGTCAGGTGCCTTTTGAGGCCAGAGAAGCGCTGACTCGCTCTCAAAACTCGCCTGCGCCCGCGCGTCCCTGCCCCGGAATGGCTCGAGCAGCGGTGGCGTCGCACTCGGGGCAATGCCATCCATGCTCTCGACCGCGGCAAAGGTCACGACATAATCTGGCAATTCGCCATTGTCGCTGCGGTCGATTGGAAAGACGCTGACCCGGTAGACGCCATTGTCGAGAACCAACCAGAATTTGCCGTCGAGATCGTCCGGATCAGTCATCTTCTCAAGTCCCGGCAGGGCATCGGTGTTGTCGAGCAAGACGCGTTTGTGCCGGACAATGTAGGGAAAATGCCAGGGGGCCAGCGCTGCCTGCTCTTCTTCGGGATGGAGCCCGCCTGTCGTCATCCGCACCCTAAAACCGCCGTCGCTGCCCGTGCCCCAGGCGATCAAACGCCCCGCCGCCGACTCCGGCCCGTAGATGAAGTCATAGGCATACCAAGCAATCGGATGATCATCCCGATGCTGCAAATCCTCGGGATGAAACAGCACGAAATGCGCCACATCGGTATCGATCACCACATCCGTCTCTGCCATGTCGCTCTCCTGTTTGCCAAAGAGTGGGCAAGCGATGCGACAAGACCATGGCAGCAGAACTTGCAATCGGACGAACCGGCCCGATATATGATCGAACTCGTCATGATATGGTGCCAATGCATGGCAGCCGACCTTCCGGCGCCGCAGATTGGGCTTGCGATCCGGCCCGCTTGAACTTAGAAACGTTCTAAGTCTACTCCACGGAGAAAGTTATGTTCATCCAGACCGAAGCCACGCCGAATCCGGCAACGCTCAAATTCCTGCCCGGTCGCGATGTGCTCGTCGGTGAACCGCGCGATTTCCGTACACCCGACGCGGCCGAGGCCTCGCCGCTTGCGGCCAGCCTGTTCGGTATCTCAGGCGTGACCGGCGTGTTCCTCGGCTCCGATTTCATCTCGGTTACCAAGGACGACACCAATTGGGCCCATATCAAGCCGGCTATCCTCGGCGTGATCATGGACCACTTCCTCGCCGGCAAGCCCGTTATCCTCGATGAGACCCAGCCGCACGTCGATGAATTCGCCGGCGAAGAATTCTTCGAGGAAGAAGACAAGGAAATGGTCGAAGTCATCAAGGAGTTGCTGGCGACGCGCGTGCGCCCGGCCGTGGCCATGGATGGCGGCGACATCATCTTCCGCGGTTTCAAGGAAGGCACCGTCTTCCTACACATGCAGGGCGCCTGCTCCGGCTGCCCCTCTTCGACCGCCACTCTCAAAAGCGGCATTGAAAACCTCCTCCGCCACTTCGTCCCAGGCGTCGAGTCGGTCCAGCAAGTCTGATCCAGAGACCCAAAGTTAAGCAGCAAGCCAAAGGCCCCGATGATCACTCATCGGGGCCTTTGTCTATTTTGATCCTTGCATCTGTGTCCACAACACGGCGCGGGAAAACCCCTACTCCGCTGCAGCCTTCTGCTCTTCCGGCCGCTGATCGGTAATCGCCAAAACTTCCGGCATATCGCCGCGCTTGCGGCGAATGCGCAGCCGCTTGATCCGTCGACCGTCTGCGGCCAGGATTTCGAACTCGAACCCCTCGAGCCCGGTCACCTTTTCGCCCCGGCGCGGCACATGGCCGGCCAGGTCGAAAACCAGACCGCCGATCGTCTCGACATCCTCGGCATGTTCGCCAGGGTCGAAATCGTCGCCCACCACGGCGCGGACTTCATCGAGTTCGGCCCGGGCATTGGCGATATAGGTGTCGACGCCCACTTTGCGCACCATGGCGCGGACGGCCTCGTCATGCTCGTCCTCGATCTTGCCGACAATCGCTTCAAGCAGGTCTTCGATGGTCACGAGGCCATCGGTGCCGCCATATTCGTCTACGACGATCGCCATATGGACGCGACTTGCGCGCATGGATTGGAGGAGATCGCCGGCCGGCATGAAGGTCGGCACGAACATGGCAGTGCGGGTAATGCCAAGCTTGCCGATCTTTTGCTTGAGCGCTGCCGAAAGCAGCCGCACGGGCACTTCTTTTTCAGGATCTGTCACCGCTTCGGTGATCTTGGCCATGGCATCCTTGATGTGGATGAAGCCGATGATCTTGTCGAGCTCGTCCTCATAGACGGGCAGGCGCGAATGGCCGACCTGGCGGAATTTGGCGATCAAGGTGCCTAGATTGATATCGGCCTCGACGGCCTGGATATCGGAGCGCTCGACCATGATGTCGTCGATCGAAACGCCGGAGAGCTTGAGCACGTTTTGGATAATCGTGCGTTCGCTCTCGGTGAAATCGGTGCCATCGGCGCTGACGCTCTCATCGAGCGCCACCTGCAGGTCGTCGCGAAGCGACACCGTGCGCAGCGCCAAAATGGACTTGAGCCGATTGATCAGGCTCGGCCCCCGGCTCGCCTGAGCGGGGGCGGGACTAGAGGAAGGTTCGGGATTATCGGGCACCCGCTGACCCTTGCGTTCGCTATCGTTCATTGTATCTGGCCGCAAAGGCGGCGCGCTATCCTCATATTGGACAATAATGAGGCCATCGAACTTAGGTTCATCGGCCTAATCGGCATAAGGATCGGCAATACCGAGCCCGGCCAATATCTTGGTTTCGAGCCCCTCCATTGCGAGAGCCTCGTCCTCTTGGATGTGATCATAGCCTAAAACGTGCAGAAAGCCATGCACAACGAGATGGGTGAAGTGATCCTCAAGGCTCGTACCCTGCTCTTCTGCCTCGCGGATGAGGGTTTCCCGTGCCAGCGTGATGTCGCCAAGAATGCCGAGAACAGGTCCGAAAGGCTCGATCTGCGGGAAACTGAGGACATTCGTCGACGAATCTTTCCCTCGATATTGCGCATTGAGCTCGCGCTGTTCGGCATCGTCGGTCAGAAGCACGGAAATCTCCGCGGCGCCCTTAATCTTCGGCTTGGCGCCGGCCAGTGCGGCGAGAACCGCGCGTTCAGCGAGCGCGTCAAAGTGTTCGGGCCAGTCATCCGCATTGCGGATGACTGCAATTTCAAGCGGGGGAACAGGCGGCAATTGGTCTTTTTACTCGCTACGGGGCGGGATAACGCCAAGGGTCCGGGCTAGGCCGGTCGTGTCACCCTCTTTTTGGGCAAGCCGGCGCGCGGTATCGGCTTCATAGGCCCGCACGATGCGGCCCACAAGCGCGTGACGCACCACGTCCTTGTCGTTGAAGCGCGAAATATGCACCCCTTCGACGCCATCGAGAAGGTTGACCGCCTCGACGAGCCCCGATTTTTCCCCGCGCGGCAAGTCGACCTGAGTCGGATCGCCGGTGACGATCATCTTCGAGTTTTCGCCAAGACGGGTCAGAAACATCTTCATCTGCATCGATGTCGTGTTCTGCGCTTCGTCGAGAATGACGACGGCATTGGAAAGCGTGCGCCCACGCATGAAGGCGAGCGGCGCCACTTCGATGATCCCGGACGTGATGCAGCGCTCGACATTTTCCGGCTTCATCATATCGTAAAGCGCGTCATAGAGCGGGCGCAGATAGGGATCGACCTTGTCCTTCATATCGCCCGGCAAATAGCCCAGGCGCTCGCCGGCTTCGACGGCCGGACGGGAGAGGATGATCCGATTGATATCGCCGCGTTCGAGGAGCGAGGCGGCATGCGCCACGGCCAGATAGGTCTTGCCAGTACCGGCAGGCCCGACGCCGAACACGAGTTCGGAGCGTTCCATTGCCCGCATATAGGCGTCCTGCGCCGGGGTGC
>CAJYKO010000237.1 GCA_913775215.1 uncultured Devosia sp.
GGCAGATAGGGGCGAGCATAGTCCTGTGTCATGGTCCAGAAATTGTCACGCCTGCGCCTCAATGCAAGACCCAAGTTACAGAATTGGAACCAAGCCCTCCGGCGAGTGACATGCGAGCCCGAGCGTCCTATCCTTCAAAAACGAGGAGGACGAGATGAACCAGATTACCCAAGGCATGGATCGCCAGTATTCCGATAGCGAAAGACTGGCCGCCCGCGCGCGGCTCGCCAGTGGGTTCAACACGACCGACGTCCCCTGGTTCACTTGGGTCGCCCACCATATTCCTGTCGCCTCCGGCGCCAAAGTCCTCGATGTCGGTTGCGGTCCCGCCTGGTTTTGGGAAGAGGCGGTGGCTGTGCTTCCAGAAGGCCTCCACCTCACGCTCTTCGATCAATCCCCTGGCATGGTCGCCGAAGCCGAAACACGCTGTCGCCCGCTATCTTTTGCCAGCCTCTCGACCCAGGTCGGCGACGCCGCCAGTCTGCCTTTCCCCGAAGCCAGCTTCGATGCTGTCATCGCCATGCACATGCTCTACCATGTGAAAGACAAGGCCGCCGCCATCGCCGAATTCCACCGGGTGCTGAAGCCCGGTGGCACGCTTCTCGTCACCACCAATGGCCGCAACAACATGGCCGAACTTTATGCGTTGACGACCGTTTTCGGCAGCGCCCCGCGTGATCCAGCCGGCGAAGCCTTCGGATTCGACCGCGCCAAGGGTCTTCTCAAGTCTGAGTTTGGCAATGCCGAGCTCAAAATCCACCCCGCCACCATGCGCGTCACCGATCCAGAGGTCGTATATCTCGCTCTCACCTCATACCCGCCGGGTGATACCGCACCACCCGATCAAAAGGCCGCCTTCCGCGCTGCGATCCAGTCCGCCTTCGAAGCCGGCAGCGGTGCTATCAATGTCACCAAGGAAGTGGGCGTGGTCTTCAGCCGCAAAGCTGCTTAGCACTCGAGGCATTTCCGCTAGGATTGGCGGGCCTTGGCGCCTATTGTCGGTCCAATCCCGCCATTTGCGAGTCGCCTTAAGACGCTCGCCGCCCCGGACCAGACCATGTCGACCACTTCCGCGTCTCCCGCGCCGCTGACCGATCAGCCATTGCGCGGCCTTGCCCTGATTGTCGGGGCGACGCTGTTGTTCGCCTATACCGACACCGCCAATAAGCTCTTGGTCACCGACTACAACGTGCCGCTGGTCATGGCCGTCCGCTATATCACTCATGCCCTGCTGATGATCGCGGTGGTCGCCCCCTTTCAGGGACGCCGAATGATCCAGATGACACGCCCGGCGCTTGTCATCGTGCGTGGTGGCAGTTTGGCGATCGGTTCCTTGCTTATGGGCTTGGCGCTGCAGCGGATGCCACTCGCCGAGGCGACGGCAATTGCCTATCTCTCGCCAGTTCTCGTGATCCTGCTATCCGGCACCCTGCTGAAAGAAGCTGTCAGCCCGGCAGCCTGGTTTGCGGCAGGTTTGGGTTTTAGCGGAGTTCTGCTGATCGCCCGCCCCGGTGGCGGCCTTGATCCCCTGGGTGTAGCGCTGACCCTTGGCAATGTGGTCTTTGCCACGGGCTATAATCTCCTGTCGCGCGTGCTTGCACGCACCGAGCGTACTTTGACGCTCCTCTTCTACACGGCTCTTTTCGGCGCCATTATTTTTGGCATCATGCTGCCTTGGACACTTTATGGCGAAACGCCGACTGCCCTGCAGGTCGTCTTGTTTCTCAGCCTCGGCGTCTCGGCCGGGCTTGGGCACTATCTTCTCACGCAGTCTTATCGTTATGCGCCCGCAGCGATCCTCGCGCCAATGAACTATCTCCACCTTGGCTGGGCCGCGCTGTTCGGCTGGGTCATATTCGGCCATGCGCCCGATGCCATCGCGATCATCGGCATAGCCTTGGTCGCCAGCGGAGGTGTCGTCAGCGCAACCATGGCGCGCCGCCGCAGACCGCGCGCCAGGGAAGAGGTTGCAGCAGCGCCGGAAGAAGCGGTTTAACGCCCGAGCTTCCGCGCCATCTCAAGCGCATAATAGGTGAGAATGCCATTGGCGCCCGCGCGCTTGAAGGCCCATAGGCTTTCGAGAACGGCCGCATCGCGGTTGATCGCGCCAGCCGCTCCGGCCAGCTCGATCATCGCATATTCCCCGCTCACTTGGTAAACATAGATCGGTATGTTGAAGACGTCCTTGGTGCGCCGCACGATGTCGAGATAGGGCAGGCCCGGCTTGATCATCACGCTGTCGGCGCCCTCGGCGATATCCTGCTCGATCTCGCGCAGCGCCTCGTCCGAATTGGCATAATCCATCTGATAGGTGCGCTTGTCGCCGCGCAACCGGCTCCCTGAACCGACTGCCTCGCGGAACGGTCCATAATAGCATGACGCATATTTGGCCGCATAAGACATGATCTGCACGTCCTCGAAGCCATTGGCATCAAGCGCCGTGCGGATAGCTGAAACGCGCCCATCCATCATGTCGGATGGCGCAATTATATCGGCTCCAGCCTTCGCCTGCACCAGCGCCGACTTCACCATTGCCGCCACGGTCTCGTCGTTGAGGATATGACCATCCCGCACGAGCCCGTCCTGTCCATCGCTTGAATATTCGTCAAGCGCCACGTCCGCGATCAGCCCGATCTCCGGCACGGCCGACTTAATCGCCGCCAGCGCGCGGCACATGAGATTGTCCGGATTATAAGCCTCGGCCCCGTCCTCGCTGCGCAAATGATCCGGCGTATTGGGAAAAATCGCCAGCGCCGGAATGCCTGCATCCCGCGCCGCCTTCGCTGCCTCAACCAACAAATCGATCGACAGCCGCTCGACGCCCGGCATGGTCCTGATCTGCGTCCGCTCGTTCTGCCCTTCGATCGCAAAGAGCGGCCAGATCAGATCGCGCGGCAAGAGCTCCGTCTCGCGCATCATGTTCCGGCTCCACTCGGTCCGCCGCAACCGCCGCGGCCTGCGCCCTGCGAGGAAGGACATATCGTGCTTGGGCCAGCTTTCAGACATTACTTTATTCCTTGCTGCGTGACGGTGGCGCCCACGACACCGGCACCTCCGCCTTGATGGGAGAGGCCGGGGATGGGGCGACAATCACTTTGGCTTTGGGCGTCATAACAGCAGGAGTGATCACCTCCAAGCCGCCGCTTGTCGCAGCCCCAGTCCATGGCTTAGTAAGTAGCTATGTCGTTCAAGTCGCCCCAACTCGGTCTATATCTCCGCATCACCGCGCTGCTGAGCCTCGCCCTGGGCCTCAGCGATGCCGGCCGACTGCTCGGCATCAATCTTGGCGCCACAAGCCCCGTTGCCGTCCTTGGCGCTTCGGGCTTTGTCTTACTCGCTATCTTTTCGCTCGCGCGTCTCTTTGCCGGCGTCGGTCTCTGGCTCAAGGCCAGTTGGGGCGCCGTGCTGCTCGTCGGTTCGACCGCGGCCGAACTCGCGCTCTATCTGACCGGCAGTAGCGACATCCACATGTCCGCCTTCGGCTTTGCCGTCCGCGTCATTCTGCTCGTCGCCATTCTGGTGATCTTCACCCTGAGCTTCCGGTTTACGCGCGCCCAGGCGGCCGACTGAATTTCCGCCATCCAATTCGGCTCAAATCCCGCGCACCCCGGTAACCTTGGGCATCGCGCACTCGGCCCATTGCCCCTACGCGGCTCGGCCATATCGACCGGCCATCGCCACGCTTCTACCCAATCCGCTAACAGGCGCAGTCCCCTGCCAAAGTCGTTTACACCCCGGAAAGGTTACAAGTTTATGCACCGGTGTGACGATCCGTTAAGCCAAATTCTCATTGCTTTCCAGTAAGATGACATTAAGCGTGCTGCTTAGGTGGATCTTAGTCCGGCCGTCGTAGTTTGGCCTCATGAGATGCGAAAAATCGCACGCAGAAAAACAGTGAGGCAAAAATGGCAACCAAGTCGAACGCAGCTGAGGCCCTGATCCCGAACCGTCCGGAAGGTCTCAAGCCACTCTATCTAGAAGCCGTCTCCCGCGTGGAGCG
>CAJYKO010000238.1 GCA_913775215.1 uncultured Devosia sp.
CCTGCTGAGCTGGGTTGTCAGATCCGAGCTTGCATCGCTGATGGCATCGTTGTTGCTCAGCGTATTAACAAGGCCGGTGGCCGCATTACCGAGAGCGCCACCGACGCCGCCTGCGACGCTGCCGGCCGCACTGGCCGTAGCGCCGGTCACATTGACGACTCCGCCGAGGACGGCACCCGACGCATTGATCACTCCACCTATTGCCGCAAACGACAAAAATGCTGCAACGATCATGGCGAGGGCCCAAGTCAGAAAGCCATGCACCCAGCCGGCGACGCCAGAAAGATAACCGGCAAGGTAACCGCCAGCAGCCAGGCTGATCAGCAGCGCCAGCGCGGACGACCATCCAAACGTGGCACCGACACCGGCGAGCGGGTCGCTCGACTGTGTGTCGACCATTCCAAGACCCAAGCCGCTCGAAAGCAGCGACAGGAGCAGTGAGATTGCCAGAACGGTCAAGGCGCCGGCAATGACGCTGCCCCAAGAGATAATCTTGAGACGGCGGTCAGCGTCTACATATGACATGGAGTGTCCTCTAGAAATGCAAGGTTCGGTGAAGGCCACCGGACCGAAGCAAAAGCTGTATAAGGACAATTAGTTCCGCAATGGAACGAAGCTAGAAGCTGTGGCGCAGCCAGCTTCCGACGCGTGCGAAGTAGCCGTCGGTTCCCGTGAGCTTGCGGCTGCCACGCGGCTCAACATATTCGCGTACACAGACCTGCGGATAGATCAGCATGCCGGCGACCGTGGCGAAGGCAGCGCCCTTGGCGATTTCGGGCAGGCCCGAAATACCCATGGGACGACCGTTGCGGACATTGCGCGCCAAGGTGCGGCGGGCGACTTCCGGCAGGCCGGTCATTTCGCTGGCACCACCGGTCATGACGAAGCGGCGGCCGCAGACATCCATCATGCCGGTGGCCTGCATGCGGTCACGGATGGCGGTGAGGATTTCCTCGATGCGCGGACGCATGATGCGGGTGAGCACGGCGCGTGGGATCTGGCCCGGGGCCTCATCGTGCGATGCACCCACCGGCTGGATGGCGATCATCTCGCGCTCGTCGGCCTGGCCGGGCAGCACCGAACCATGCAGGGTCTTGAGGCGCTCGGCATCGGTAATGCTGACCGAGAGCTGGCGCGCGATATCGAGTGTCAGGTGATGGCCGCCAATGGCGATGGCGTCGGCATAGACCATGTGGCCGTCATTGAATACGGAGACGGTAGTCGTCGCGCCGCCGAAGTCGATGCAGGCAACGCCGAGTTGGGCTTCATCATCGACGAGCGTTGCGAGGCCGGAGGCGTATGGGGTAGCGACCAGCGCTTCGATCTGCAGATGGCAGCGGTGCAGCACCAGTTCGAGGTTGCGCATGGCAAGGGTTTCGGCCGAGACCACGGCGACATCGACGCCGAGCTTTTCACCCACCATGCCCTTCGGATCGCGAATGCCCTTCTGGCCATCGAGCGCGTAACCGATCGGCAACGCGTGGATGATGGAGCGCTCGGGGCGAACCGAGCGGGAATTGACCGCCTTGAGCACGCGGACGATGTCGGTCTTTTCGACTTCCTGGCCATCGAGCGAGACGGCGGCGGAGAAAGTTTCCGAGCCCAGACGGCCGGCTGTGACGTTGACGAGAACCGATTCGAGCGTCAGGCCTGCGGCGCGCTCGGCCATACCGACGACATTGCGGATGGCGTGCTCGGCCTTTTCGATATTGGTGACAACGCCGCTCTTGACGCCCGAAGAAGGCCCGTAGCCAAAGCCGATCACTTCAGCGCGGTGCGAGCGGCCACGAAGAGCCTTGCCCTCGGCGCGGGGAATGAGACGCGCGATGACACAACAGATCTTGGTCGAGCCAATATCGAGCACAGCCACCAGCGTAGCCTTGCCAGGCTGGACGGGGCGGAGCCGGGATGTCATTGCATCGGTCATCATGATTGTTCGGCGTCTTCACGTTTGGTCGGACGTACGGCCACGACGGAATCGACGCGCAGGTCGATCACGGTGAGGTCGCGATCCAACAACTGATATTCGGCTTGATAGTTGGACAGCTTACCAAGTGCCTGGGCCACGCCCTGCTCAGGCAACTGGATGCGCAATCCGGTTTCGTAGATCATGTCCCAGCGACGATCGGCAATGCGCGACAGCGCAACCAAGCCATTCTGCAACTGGGGGAAGTGGTCGAGCGCCCGGATCATGACGAGCGCATCGTCGGCCGCACCATCGCCGATCACCAGAGGCAGATCGGCATAGGCACCGCCGTCTTCGCCGATCTGCTCGCCGGCAGAATCGATGACGAAAGTCACCCCATCGACGCGCCAGCGCGCGACGGGGATTTTTTCGGTGACGGAGACGGAAACATCCGCTGGATAGGTTTTGCGGACGGTGACGGTCTCGATGGCCGGCAGCTCTGCTATACGCGCGCGTGCGGCTTCGACATCAAAGGCGAGCGTCGAGGTATCAGGCATAATGCCGAGAGCATCAAAGATCGCCTGCTCTGACGTAAGCGTCTGACCGGAAATGGAGATCTTACCGACTGACAGGCCAGCTTCGGCGAACTGGCCCTGAGCGAGGGCACCAAGATTTGCCATACCCATGCCGATGGGCTCGCGGACCTGATAGATCGCCGTGGCGGCAACAAGCAATGCGAGCACCCATCCGGTCCGGCGCAGGCCGGTGCCGTGGAGCACGAGGGCACGGTTGAAGCGATTACTGACCCGCTGCAGCGGCGAGCGGCGAGCGGGGACAGGGAGAGTGCGGGGATCGACGGGACGGGCCCCGGCGAAAAAGGCCTCGCTCTTTACCTGTTGCAACTCGCATCCTCCACCAGCCACGCGCACAACTCCTGATAAGAGTGGCCTGCGTGGGCAGCTTGTTCCGGGGCTAGCGACACCTCGGTCATACCCGGCTGGGTGTTGATTTCGAGGAGCACCAATTCGCCATCCTCGCCTGCCGCGTCGTTGTAGCGGAAATCGCACCGCGTCAAACCACGACAGCCGAGAGCCGCATGTGCGGCTAGGCTGAATTGTTGCACTTTGTCGTAAATTTTCGGTTTCAACTGAGCAGGTAAGATGTGGCGCGCGCCACCCTGGCTGTACTTAGCTTCGTAGTTGAAAAAGGTCAGGTCGGTGACGATTTCGGTGACGCCGAGTGCGACATCGCCCATGACGGCGCAGGTCAATTCCCGGCCAGGGATGAAGCGTTCCACCATCAATTCTTCGCCGCCATTCCAGTCTTCGCGCAGGATTTCCTGCGGCGGATGGCTGGCATCGCCTTTGACAACGAAGACGCCGAAGCTCGACCCATCGGCGATGGGTTTGACCACATAGGGCGGCGGCATGATGTGAGCCCGGGCGATATCGCCGCGCGTAGCGACGGTGTGGTCGGTGACCGGAATGCCGGCGGCCTTGAAGAGGATCTTGGCCTGGTGCTTGTTCATGGCGAGCGCCGAAGCGAGGACGCCCGAATGGGTATAGGGAATCTGGAGGAGTTCGAGCACGCCCTGGATATAGCCGCCCTCGCCGAAGGGTCCATGCAGGGCGTTGAAGGCCACGTCGGGCTTGAGCGCTGCAAGGACTTCGGCGACGTCGCGGCCGACATCGACTTCAGTGACCTTGTAGCCGGCGCCACGGAGCGCAGCGGCGCAGCCGGCGCCTGTCATAAGCGAGACAGGGCGTTCGTTATTCCAACCGCCCATGAGAACGGCGACATGCTTGGTCATGGGGTGGCTCCGGTGGGATTGAGCGTGGGTGACACCCCCACCCAACCTCCCCCTGAGAGGGGGAGGAGTTGGTTCTGTGATTTTGACTGGATCGCGTCACAAACTGGGTGCGACCCGTCCCCCCTGCAGGGGGAGGTTGGGTGGGGGCAGTCGCTCAATTGGCCTTTTCCCCCATCAGCGTTT
>CAJYKO010000239.1 GCA_913775215.1 uncultured Devosia sp.
GCCAGATCGCGGCAAGCTGCGGCCAGAAGCGCCAGAGCAAACCCGCGACGAGGCGAATAAGGCCAACGATGGGGTGAACACTTCCCTCTGACCCACCGGTCGAACTGGCCTTCGATATCAGCACTCGTGTTCACCTCTTCCGGATTATGCAGGCCGCCGATCGGTTTCGCGGATCACTATGAAGCGTGAGCCTTCCGCCCCCCCTAAACCACGTACGCCAACCTCAAATCACCACCGCTACCGAGCAAGCAAGGCAAGATTTGGTCGGCCTCAGGCATCGCCCACGCCGCTTAACTGTTTGACGACGGAGCCCGGCCCCAGACGGTCGAGCGAACTGACGATATGATGGGCAACACCCTGACCGCAGCACTTTCTGCAGGCGCAGCGATCAGGGCAATCTCCGCTTCTGGCAGCACCAGCAGTCCGACTTTTTGATCGAGCACCTTGAACAGCGATGGCACCATGCCTGCGGGCAACACCGTCACGCCGAAGCCTGCACGCACGGCGGCCTGGGCCCCGCTCAATGAATTCGAAGTTAGGCAACGCGCCACTTGCGCCCGATGTGATTGAGCGCATTCAAGACCCGTTGGCGGTAGACGCAAGGATGCGGAAACACGACAAGCGAGAACTCGTCTTAAGGATCGGCGATGCGCTCCTCGCCCGCTTCGAACCGATCGATCAGATGCAGCGTAAGATCGGTCGTAACCTCGAGAGCGACCTTCGGAGCGCCCGCGTAAAGGCCGTCAGCATTTCGCCCCAGCGCCCTCGACCGTTTCCGGCATATCAGTTCCTCAGATCCGGCTGGTTCACCCGCGCAAAAGCGTCGTGGCTCCAAGTGCCCTGGCTATTCGCCAAATCGATCAAGGCAGCTTAGGAGCAAAAAGACGGTCGCGGGAGCCGGCAAGATGCTCATGCATCAAGGAGCGCGCCGCACTCGCATCGCCCGCCCCGATAGCCTCGTAGATCGCCGAATGCTCGACCAGCACATGATTGAGCCCATCACTCGTTCGACGCAGCGAAAGTCCATGAAGCCGCATGCCGACCGCGATATGTTCTTCGAGCGCCTGCATGGCGGTGACGAAATAGGGGTTCACAGAGGCCTGAGCAATGCTGAGATGAAACATGAAATCGGCGTCTGCCCGATGCGCCTGGCGATTGGTCGCGTCACGCAGGAGATTGAGCGCCGTTTTGATCTTTTCGAGCGCTTCCCCGCTCCGCCGTTCTGCCGCCATGGCCGCCGCCTCGGGTTCGATGGTGAGGCGGAAATCGTAGCAATGCTGCAGGTCGGAAAGGTTCTCCATCTGGCCAAAGCCAAGCGGCTCACGAATGCCCTGTTCGCGCACGAAACTACCAGCGCCCCGGCGGGAATAGATCAAGCCCTGGTCCTTGAGGCGCTGCAGCGCGTCGCGCACGACGGGACGGGAGACCTGGAATTCCGCGGCGAGCGCATGCTCGGTCGGGAGGCGCTCGTCGACTGCATAGGCGCCGGATTTGATCGACCGGTGGAGGCGGTCGAAAACCGTGTCTGCAAGGTTGCGTCGCCCGGTGAGACTATCCGACATGGTTCTGCACAGGGCTCCCGGCGTTGAGATATGGGGTGGTCAAACGGACAAGGGTATCCGGGTCGCCAAAACCGCCCGATTTGGTGATGACAGTCAAGCCTCCGGCCTTTGCAATGGGCAGGCCAGGCAAGGCTTCCCCCAGAACTTCCAGGATACCGATCCCCAATTGCTCGAGAATGACCTGCGCCGTCGCACCGCCAGAAAGGATGAGCAGCGAGCCTGGCGGTGGCGAGAAGCGCGAGAGGGATGTACCAAGCGCTATCGCGACGCTCTTGCCATCGGCCGGTGAGGAGCCTGGTACCGCCTGAATGATGGTGATGGCAGCAGACGTTTCAGCCTCTGGGCAATGCCCGTTGGGCGCCGCGAGATAGCCGATGTCCGCGCCCGTCCCTTTCAGCCTTTCAACCTGGGCAAGCGTGATGGGGTCAGTCGACCCAATAACGCAAAAGATCCGTCCCGGCGGCAGCGCAATCTCAGCCGCACCATCGGGGGCCATCGCTTTAGCCATCGCTTCCGCCAGCCCTCTAGCCCCGATCAGCAGATCGAAATTATGCGACAGCACCTCGTCGATATCGGCCTGATGCGCAATATTGGGCACCATGGCTTTGCCAGCATGCCGCCCAAGCCGCTCGGCGATATCAATCGGCTCGGCCACGCCGAACCCGCCGATTTTCCCGTCCCGCATCCAGCGCCCGAAGGCGGGAATGGCCTGAACCACGAGGCTTTTTTCGTGCGGTATTGCCTCGAGCTCGGCCTCGATATTGCCTTTGAGCCGCGAGTCCACCTTCTTGAACAATGGTGTGCCTGCCGGCAATGCAGCCATGGCAGCATCAACTGCCGCCCGTGCTGCATTGGGGGCAATTTCCCGGCTGTCCGTCGAGACCCCAACGATCCATGCGCCCGTGGCTATAGCTTGAGCCAAGTGCTCCGGACCCAGCGCCACTGCCGTCGAAATCCCTCGCATGGCAAAGGGCGCGGCGGCGTCGAGCGCGCCGGTGAGGTCATCGGCAATGATCGCTCGTTCAAGCATCGGTCAGGGTTGCCCGCCTTTGCGCCTGCACGTCCGGGTCTGGATCGAGATTGGCGGCGAGAAGACGCTGCGTATAGGGATGCTGCGGCGCCTCGAAAATTTGCGCGGTCGGTCCGCGTTCAACGATCTCGCCCGATTTCATGACGATGACCGTGTCGGCGAAGTCACGAACGACGCCGAGATCATGGGCAATGAACAGAAACGAAATACCAAGCCGCTGCCGGAGGCCATCGAGGAGGGCGATCACCTGCGCCTGGATCGACACGTCGAGCGCCGATACCGCTTCGTCGCAGATGATCAGTTCGGGCTCCAGCGCCAGCGCCCGCGCAATGGCGATGCGCTGTCGCTGCCCGCCCGAGAACTGATGGGGATAGCGGTCGACATGCTCTGGAGAAAGCCCCACCTGTTCGAGCAGCTCGATCACCTTAGCCCGGCGCTTGGTCTTGTCCTGCATGAGCCTATGGATGTCCCAGCCTTCAGCGATGAGCTGATAGACCGACATGCGCGGATTGAGCGATTGCGTCGGGTCCTGAAACACCATCTGGATTTCGCGGCGGACGCCCAGAAGTTCGCGCGCCGCCATGCTGATGAGATCGCGTCCCTTCCAAAGCGCCTCGCCGTTATCAGCGACCTCGAGCCGCAGCAGCGTACGTGCCAGGGTCGACTTGCCCGAGCCGCTTTCGCCGACGACGGCCAGGTTCTGGCCGCGTGCCAGCGTTAGCGACACATCCTTGAGGGCAGCAAAATTGCCATAGGTTTTGTTGAGCTTTTTCGCATCGAGCAGCAGCGGAGCTGCCGGATCGAGCAGCTTGATGTCGCCCTTGCCGGGCGCTGCGTCGATCAGCTTCCGAGTATAGGCGTGTCTGGGGTTGTGGTAGACCTCGCGGGTCTCACCCGCCTCGACGATCTCGCCCTTGTTCATGACGACGACCCGATCGGCGATTTCGGCGACGACGCCGAGATCGTGGGTGATCAGCACCAGCGCCATGCCGGTTTCGGCCTGCAATTCCTTGAGGAGGGAGAGGACTTCCGCCTGGATGGTCACATCGAGCGCCGTGGTCGGTTCGTCGGCGATCAGGATGTCGGGCTTGAGCATCAGCGCCATGGCGATCATCAGGCGCTGCCGCTGGCCGCCGGAAAACTGGTGCGGATATTTGCCCATTGCCTTTTCAGGCTCGGGGATGCCGACCCTGCTGATCAGTTCGAGCGCGCGCACCCGCGCCATATCGGCCGGCCGCCCGTGCGCGGTCATCATCTCCACGATCTGCCAGCCCACGGTATAGACCGGGTTGAGGTGCCCGAGCGGGTCCTGGAAAATCATGGCGATCTTCTTGCCGTTGAGCGCCCGGTGGGTCTCGTAGTCCACCTTCAAGAGATCCTTGCCGTCATAGAAGATTTCGCCGGAGACGATCTCGGCGGGCGGGATGTCGAGCAGGTTCATCACTGCATTGGCAGAAACCGACTTGCCCGAGCCGCTTTCCCCGAGGATCGCGAGCGTTTCGCCGCGACTAATCGACCAAGAGACGTTCTTGACCGCATGGACAGTGCCGCGGGCGGTGTGAAAATCGACCGAGAGATTACGGACGCTGAGAAGTGGCTCAGACATTCTTGGTCTTCCTTGCTTCAAGGCGCCAGCGCTGGGCGGGATCAAGGGCGACGCGCATCCAGTTCGACAACAGGTTGAGCGAGAGCGCAGTAATGACAATCATCAGGCCCGGCCAGAAAGCCAGCCACCAGGCGGTGCTGAGATAGGGACGGCCCTGCGCCACCATCAGGCCCCAGGTGATGTCGGGCGGCTGCACGCCGATGCCGAGGAAGGAGAGCGAACTTTCAGCCAGCATGACGAAGGCAAAGTCGAGGGTCGCGATGGTGACGAGCGTCGGTGCGACCACGGGCAGGATGTGGCGCAGGATGATGCGCGCGTGGCTCGCGCCCATGACCGTTGCCGCCTGCACGAACATGCGCTCGCGCACTTCCAAAACTTCAGCGCGCGTCGTGCGGAGATAGATGGGAATGCGGGTGATGGCGAGGACGAGGATCATGTTGGGGATCGATGGCCCCAGCACATAGAGTACGACGACGGCGATCAGGAGCGAAGGAAAGCTCATGATGACGTCGGCAAGCCGCATGATCACCTGCGAGGTCGTCTTGCCCATATAGCCGGCAACAAGCCCGAGCCCCGCACCCACGATCATCGCAGAAAGAACCGTGCCGGCGGCAATCAGAATGGTCGAATGCGCGGCAACGATCATGCGCGCCAGCATGGGACGCCCGAGCGAATCCCCGCCGAGGAAGAATTCCCAGCCGCGTTCGAAACTGAAGGGCGGGAAATTGCGGCCTCGCAGGTTCTGCTTGGTCGCAAGATCGCCGAGGAATGTGGGGCCAAAAATCGCGAAAAGCACGATCAGCAGCAGCACGACGGCCGAGACGAAAGCCAGCTTGTCGCGCCAGAGCATGGAGAGCAGGTTGGGGCCGCGCGCGGTTTCGGCAGCGGGCTTGGCGATCGAAATGTCAGCCATGATGCGCTCCTAGTGCCGGATCCGCGGATCGAGCAGACCATAGGCAATGTCGATCAGGATGTTCATGATGAAGATGGCGACGGCCGTAACCATGATGGCAGCCAGTACCACGTTGAAATCGCGCTGCAGGATCGAGTCGATCATCAGCTTGCCGACGCCAGGAAAACCGAAAATGGTTTCGACGATCACCGCGCCGTTGAGGAGCGCCGCTGCCTGATCGCCGATGACAGTGATCACCGGCAGCATGCCGTTGCGCAGCGTGTGGACGAAGATCAGCGGCAGGTTTTTGACGCCCTTGGCGCGCGCTGTCTTCACAAAGGGCGCGCTCAGCGCCGACAGCATCGAGCCACGCACCACCTGCACGACGAGCCCAAACGGGCGGATGAACAGCACGGCAATCGGCAACACCCAGTGAAGCGGCGTACCGACGCCCGATGTCGGCACCCAGCCGAGGCCGATGGAGAATACGACGATGGCGACGATAGCGATCCAGAAGTCCGGGGCCGAGGCGCCGACGAGCGAAACGATGGACACCAGCCGATCGAAGAACCCGCCGACATTGAAGGCGGCGAGCGAACCGAGGACGATTGCCGTCGTGATGACGAGGCCCATGGTGATCAGCGCCAGCGGCAGCGTCCAGGCATAGGCTTCGAGCACGACATCGATCGCTGGCCGCGCCTTGCGCAGGCTTTCACCGAAATCGAAATGCAGCAGGTCCCAGACATAGCGGGCGAATTGTTCGATAAGCGGCAGGTCGAGCCCGTGGAGAGCGCGAAATTGCTGCTTCATTTCTTCGGTCGCATCGATCGGCAGAAAGAGAACAGCCGGGTCACCAGTCAGCCGCGAGAGAAAAAACACCAGGACCATCAATCCCAAAAGGGAGAGAAGGCTGGCAATGGCGCGCTGTCCGATCATTTTGGTCATGCCGGTCACCCGAGATTTGCTTTGAAGTGCAGAAGTGCCGGAGAAATCCCCGGCACTTCCAGATCAAGACCCTGGGACGGGGCCTACTTGAAACCGATTTCGCTCAGCTGCAGCTGCTGGTTGGTCGCGATGGTCGGGGTGAAGTCGAGACGTTCGCCGACGCGGCTGAGGCCGACCATGTGGAATAGGAGGACGTCGGCGACGATGTCATCGTGGACATATTTGAAGAGTTCTGACCAGAGCGCGGCACGGTCGTCACCGGTCGCAGCCGAAGCACGGGCAATCAGGTCGTCAACCTTGGGATCGTTCACGCCGGACTGGGTGCCGTCGCTGTCATACTTGAAGAACATCGAGAAGACCGGATCGCCGCGGCTGTTGTCGTGCTGGGCAAGAACGAGGCGCGTGCCTTCGCTTTCTGGGTATGGCTTCGAGTAATACTGCTCGTGCTCGGCGACTTCCACCATGCGCAGCGTGGCGTTGAAGCCGACATCGGTCAGCATCTGGGTCAGCGCTTCGGCCACTTCCGTCACGTTCGGAAAGTTTTCGGTACGAGCGATGATTTCGATCGGCAGGCTCGTATCGACGCCATCGGCCTTGGCTTCTTCAAGCCACGTCTTGGCCTGTTCCGGATCATAGGCTGGCGGGCTGAGGTCTGGGTTCCAGCCAAGCGTCGTCGGCGGCACCATGGCAACAGCAAGCTCGGTGCCTTCCGGCAGCACGGTGCCGATAAAGGCTTCGCGGTCGATTGCGGCATTCATCGCCTTGCGAACGCGAATGTCATTGGCCGGCGCGTCCTGGTTGTCGATGCGCAGGTAGACGGTTTCGGAATTTAGGTAGCTGAAGTCGGTCGCCGGATTGGTGGCAACTTCCGCCGTGATCTGCGGCGCGATATCGGCTTCACCGGCTTCGACCATGGCAGCGCGAACGGCAGGTTCTGAGCGGAACACATAGGTCGCCTTGGTGACTTCAGGCTGTACGCCCCAATAGTCATCGCGGCGGTCGAGCACGATCTGCTGGCCAGCCGTCCAGTCTGTGAGCTTGTATGGACCGGTACCGATCGGATCGCGCACGAATTCCATCGGCGTTTCAGAGGGAACGATGGTCACAAGGCTCATCAAGAGCGGCAAAACCGGCTGGGCCGGCTCGGCCTTGATGTCGATCGTGTGGTCATCGACGACGTTGAAGGTCAGGGCCGTGTCGGCGAAGTAGCGCTTGCTTTCGCAAGTGATCTGGTCCGAGAACACGCGATCGAACGAGTGCTTGACGTCGGCAGCGTCGAAGTCGGTGCCGTCGGAGAATTTCACACCCTGGCGCAGCTTGAACTGCCAGGTGCCGTCGCCCTTGTCTTCCCACGATTCAGCAAGGCGCGGCATCAGCCCCTTGTCGCCGCGCACGTCGAGCTCGGTCAGCGTTTCGCTGATATTCTGAAGGATCACGCGGCCGATATTGGAGCGGGTCGCCATGCAGGGCTCGACGAGATCGAGCTCTTCGCTGAGCACCACGGTGATGTCGGTATCAGCCTGGGCCATAGCAGGAACGATAGTCGTCGATGCGAGAAGCGCACCGACCAGAATTGGCTTGAGCAACAATGTATTCCTCCCATCGCAGCTTGAAGCATCACGGGCGCCGCTGCGGGGAGCGCCCATGCCTTTTCCTCCGGGACGGACTGCGTCCTTCCATGCCCCAAACTAAGGACATTCACCCAAGAGTTGTCAAACCAAAATTTCGAATTTTGCGCTTTCGGCCCATAGAAGCGCACTAACCAATTGAAATTGCTGTCTTTAATGTGGCATGAGACGTTAGATGGATATCGAAATCCAAAAACATGAACTTGACAACATGTGTTTTGGCGTAAAGTTTGAGGCAACCAGAAAGAAAGGGAGAGGCATGTCGCCGGACGAAATCGCGGCTCGGATGGATGGTCGTTTAACCGATATGGGTGGTGGGCGTTTCGAAGCCTTCCTGCCATCGCCTATGGTGCAGAACCACGCCGCCTTTATCGAACTGCTTGATGATGGCGCGCTTGCCTGCCTCTGGTTCGGCGGCACGCTCGAAGGCAAGTCCGACATCTCCATTTACGGCACGACACTCGCGCCCGGCACCGATAGCTGGGGGCCGTCCGTTCGCCTCAGCCATGATCCCGATCGCTCGGAGCAGAACCCGGTTCTCTGGCGCAACGGCAGAGGTGAGTGGCAGCTTTTTCACACCGCTCAACCCTCAGGCAATCAGGATGAGTGCCTCCTCCGCGCCCGCCCGATTCTGATCAAAAGCGGCGCGCTCTCCGGCACCGAGCCGCGCGATCTCGACCTACCCCTCGGCAGCTTCATTCGCGGCCGCTTCGTGCGTCGCAATGACGGCGCCTGGATGATGCCGGTCTTCCGCTGCATCTCGCGTCCCGGCCAGCGCTGGAACGGCAGCCACGATACCGCCGCCGTCGCCGTCAGCACGGACGAAGGCCTGACCTGGACAATGTCCGAAGTCCCCAGCTCGATCGGCTCGGTCCACATGACCATCGTGACGCTCGATGGCGATCACCTCGTCGCCTTCTATCGTCGCCGGCAGTCCGATTTCGTCCATCGTTCGGAAAGCCTTGATGGCGGCCGCACCTGGTCCGCTCCGGCCCCAACCGATGTGCCCAACAACAATTCGTCCATCAACGTCATTCGTCTGGCCGATGGTCGTCTTGCCATGGTCTGCAACCCGATCTCGGCAGTGACCTCTTCCGATCGCCGCGCTTCGCTTTATGATGAAATCGAAGAAGGCGACGATCGTCCCGATGCTACCGGCGGCTGCGCCCCGATCTGGGGCGTGCCGCGGGCGCCCATGACCCTTTGCATATCGAGCGATAGCGGCCTCACCTGGCCCATCCGCCGCGTCATCGACGTCAGCCCCGGCACATGCCTTTCCAACAACTCCGTCGATGGACGGAACAAGGAACTGTCCTACCCCTATCTGCTGGAAGGCAAGGACGGTGCATTGCACGTCGCCTACACCTATTTCCGGCGCGCGATCAAATATGTCCGTCTCCCCGCGGGATGGATCGACGGAGACAATTCGTGAGCGACATCATCGGCATTACCATGGGCGACCCGGCTGGCGTCGGCCCGGAGATTTCGGTCAAGGCGCTCGCCGAAATGAGCGCCGAAGATCGCGCTCGCACCCGCATCTATGGCAATCGCGCCACGCTTGAAAAAGCCCGCGATGCCGTCGATGTTGCTCTCGATCTCGAGGGCCTCGTCGTCGATCTTCCCATCGAAGGTGGCCCGCTCCCCTGGGGCAAGCTCGATCCGCGCGGCGGCGACGCCGCTTTCCGCTTCATCGAAAAGGCGGTTCGCGACGCCGAAGCCAAGACGATCGGTTGCATCGTCACCGCCCCGATCAACAAGGAAGCGCTGAACCTTGCCGGCCACCACTATGATGGCCACACCGGCATGCTGGCCCACCTCACCGGCCAGAAGACGGCATGGATGCTCCTCGGCTCCGAGCGCCTCAAAGTCATCCACGTTTCGACCCACGTGTCGCTCAAAACCGCCATCAACCGCGCGACGCCCGAGCGGATCCTTGCGACCATTCGCATGGGCAACGACCACCTCAAGCGCATCGGCTACGAAAATCCGCGCATCGCCGTCGCCGGCATCAATCCGCACTGTGGCGAAAACGGCCTCTTCGGCACCGAAGACGATCTGCAGGTCGTCCCCGCCGTAGCGCAGGCGAAGGCTGAGGGCATCAATGTCGTCGGCCCCATCTCGGCCGACACGGTCTATCACCGCGCCTATACCGGCGCCTTCGATCTCGTCGTCGCCCAATATCACGATCAGGGCCATATCCCGATCAAGCTCGTCGCCTTCGATACCGCCGTCAATGTTTCGCTTGGTCTACCCATTGATCGCACCTCGGTCGACCATGGCACCGCCTTCGACATTGCCGGTACCGGCAAGGCCAACCATACCAATATGCAGTCCGCCATCGCCTATGCGCGTCGGCTCGTTTCGGGGAAGAAGTGATGAATCCGGCTAAAAATCTCCCCGTTTCCGGTGTCTTCTGTGCTTCGGCCACGCCCGTCCTCGAAGATGGCACACCCGACCACGCAGCCTTCGCCGCCCACTGCAAGGCGCTGATCGAAGAGGGCTGCGACGGCATCGCGCTCCTCGGCACCACCGGCGAAGCGAACTCTTTCAGCATCAGCCAGCGCCAGGACCTGCTCGAAAAGGCCATCGCCGCCAGCATCGACCCAAAGCGCCTTCTCCCCGGCACCTCCCAGACCAACGTCCCCGACAGCATCACGCTCGTAAAGCACGCCGTGGAAGCGGGCGTAAAAGCCTGCGTCGTCCTCCCGCCCTTCTATTACAAGGGCGTCAGCGACGAAGGTCTCTTCCGCTTCTATGCCGAACTCATCGAAGGCGTCGGCAGCAATGACTTGCGCGTCATTCTCTATCATATCCCGCCCATCGCCCAGATCGGCATTTCGCTCGACCTCACCGCGCGCCTCCGCGAAGCCTTCCCCGGCGTCATCGTCGGGGTCAAAGACTCTTCGGGTAAGATCGAAAGCATGGAAGCCTTCGCCACAGCCTTCGAGAATTTCTCGGTCCTGGCCGGCGCCGACCCTTTTATGCTGCCCCTGCTCCGCTCGGGTGGGGCAGGCTGCATCACCTCGAGCTCCAATCTCATCGGCCAGCATCTGCGCATAGTCTTCGACAACTGGTTCGATCCCGCGCAGTCTGAAAAGGTCGACGCCGCCCAGGCCCGCATCAATGCCTGGCGCGATCTCTCCAATGCCTATGTGCAGCTTCCAACCATCCAGGCCATGCTTGCCAAGCGCCGCAACCACGCCGGCTGGACTCGTGTCCGCCCCCCGCTCATCGAACTGACCGGCGCCGAGCT
>CAJYKO010000240.1 GCA_913775215.1 uncultured Devosia sp.
CCATCCGGCCCGCAATAAAGCGCGTTCATCGTGAAATCGCGGCGCTTGGCATCTTCGACCCAGTCCGTTCCGAACTGCACCTGCGCATGCCGCCCATCCGTCTCGACATCGCGCCGAAGCGTCGTCACCTCGACGCTGGTCTCATTGAGCCGCAGCGTCACCGTCCCATGCTCGATGCCGGTCGGATAAGCGGCAATGCCATTTGCCTTGGCCCGCTGCATCACCGCGACCGGCAGAAGCTCCGTTGCCATGTCGATATCGGAATCCGGCCGCAGCCGCCCCATCAGCGTATCGCGCACGATGCCGCCTACCGCCCGCGTCTTGCCCTCCGCCCCACCGAGCGCCGCAAAGATCTGCTGCGTCTCTGGCCGCTCCAGCCATTCCGCCGCTGGCAAGCGCTCAGGAATCACGCCGCGACCTCGCCTATTACCAAATCCCGGAATTTACGCGTCAGGTTCGCCGTAATGCCCCAGATCACGTGCCCATCATGGTCGATCTGCCAGGTCGAATGTTCCTTGCCGCCGCGGCTGATGCGAAACCGGCCATAGCTGCCCGAATCCAATATCCGCTTTAGCGGCACTTCGAACACCGAATGCACTTCACCCGGATTGGGCACGAATGGCCCCGTCGGCGTTACCTCCGCAACAACAGGGGTGATCAGATAATTGCTGCCGGTAAAATAGGGCTCCATGAAGCCGAGCACCTTGGCTTCGGCGGGATCGAGCCCGATCTCTTCATTCGCTTCGCGCAGTGCCGCGGCCCCTGCGTCCACGTCTTCAGCATCGACCTTGCCGCCTGGAAAGGCTACCTGCCCCGAATGCGATCGTAGGTCGGGCGAGCGCTCCGTGTAAAGCACCGTATGCCCCTCGGGCCTCTTCACCAGCCCAATCAGTACCGCCGCCAGAACAGGCGGGCGAGAAAACGGTTCGAGCGGCGCCCAATCGGGCACCAGATCACGCCCCTGCGGCAAGCTCGGGGGCGACGGCAATAGCCGCCCGGCGAGCATTTGGGCAATCGGGGTATCAGAAGACAAATGGACGTCCGGAAAATTGTGCACCACTGGCCGCAGCTTACGCGACGGTATCAGCCGATGCACCCGTTTTTGCGCTACTTGCCGGCGTCGAAGGCTGCGATCGAACCCTTGAGCGTCGTCGCCAATGCTGGGTCATCGGCCAGCAGCAACACGCGGCTGGTATCAACCGGCCCGGGAAACTGGATATTGCCCGGCGTCGTCGGCACCCAGCCGAGCGGGCAATAATAATCCTGATCGCCGACCAGCAACACGAAGTGCCCCTCGCCCCGCGCCAGCGCCCGCTTGCTGACTTCCCGCGCCAGGAGCTTGCCGGCGCCCCGCTTGCGGAAATTTGGATGGGTCGCGAGCGGCCCGAGGAGATAGCCCTTCATGCCACCGACGCTGATCGGGGTCATCCACACCGAACCGCAAGCTGTGCCGTCGACTTCTGAAATCAGGCTCAGGCTCTGGTCGATCGGAAACCGTTCGCGAACCCGAAACGCTGTCCGGGCAAACCGGCCGGGGCCAAAGGCAATGGCCTGGAGATCGTCGACGAAAACATCGTCCGCAGGCGTCGCGGGCCGCACAGTGAGTTGACCGGAAAGAGGGGCAGCAACGGCCTCAGCCGCGACAGGCGTGTTCATGTGTCTGATCCAGGAAGATTTTGTGCAGAAGAACAAGCGGCCGCCCCTCGGGCACCGCACGGAAACGACCAACTAGGGTCGTCGGAACATCTGCAAAACCTTCACCATCCTGGACGCCTCCACGTCTGAATCCGCATTAGCACCAGCGTGGTCACGCGTAAATGGGAATATCTGCGTCATGGCCGAAATTCCTCTCTCCAATGGATCGGTGTATCCCAAATGCACAACGCATTGTTGCGTGAGCGGCGCCTTATCGTTGTTGCCCCTCGCCTTTAAGTATCGGCCAGACGCAACGCTTACCCCCACATGAGCGTAGAAAACCGACAGCAAGATGACCGAAAGGGACCGAACATGGGACAATTGATCGACGGCAAGTGGTCGGACAAATGGTACGACACCAGCAAGACGGGCGGGAAATTCGTCCGCTCCCAATCCGGTTTCCGCAATTGGGTCACTGCCGATGGCAGCCCCGGCCCCAGCGGCGAAGGTGGCTTCGCCGCCGAAGCCGGCCGCTATCACCTCTATGTTTCGCTCGCCTGCCCCTGGGCCCACCGCACCTTGATCTTCCGCAAGCTCAAGGAACTCGAAAGCCTCATCTCGGTCTCGATCGTCTCGCCAAAAATGCCGGACGAAAACGGCTGGAGTTTCAAGACCGACGAAGGCTCGACCGGCGATACGCTGCTCCACAAGGACTTTCTCTGGCAGGTCTATACCGAGGCTGATCCGCACTATACCGGCCGCGTCACCGTGCCTGTTCTCTGGGACAAGAAGACCAAAACCATCGTGTCCAATGAGAGTGCGGAAATCATCCGCATGTTCAATTTGGCCTTCAATGAGCTGACCGGCAACACTGATGACTACTATCCCGAAGCCCTGCGCGGCCGCATCGATGAGATCAACGCCCGCGTCTACGACGACATCAACAATGGCGTCTACAAGGCTGGCTTTGCGACCACTCAGGAAGCCTATCAGGAAGCAGCCAAGAAGCTTTTCGACGCTCTCGATTGGGTCGAAGGTCTATTGGGCGACAATGCCTATCTGACTGGCGACAGCATCACCGAAGCCGATTGGCGCCTGTTTACGACGCTGGTGCGCTTCGACGCCGTCTATTTCGGCCACTTCAAGTGCAATCTCAGGCAGATAGCGGATTATCCGAATCTCTCGCACTACCTGAAGGCGCTCTATGAAGTGCCAGGCGTCAAGGAAACCGTCGATATCGGCCACATCCAGACGCACTATTATTGGAGCCACACCACGATCAATCCGCATCGGATAATTCCGATCGGCCCCAAGCTAGCCTTCATGGACTAAGCCGAAATAGGGAAAGGATCGTTTGCATTTAAGCAGCGTTGTGCCCCCGACACATTTCGGAGCACACCCAATGTTGCGGTCCTTTCTCATCGGTCTCGTCGCGGGACAACGCGGGATCAGCCCACTCGCGGCGATTGCCATCGCCACCAAGCGCCAGGAAATTGGCGCCGACTTGCCCTTCCAAAAACTCTTCCGTAATCCGGTCGTCACTGCCGGCGCCACAGCCTTTGCTGCCGCGGAAATGGCCGGCGATAAAATGAAATCGGCGCCTGACCGAATTGTGCCTATCGGCCTCGCCGTGCGGAGCATAACCGCTGCCTATGCCGGTGCAGCCCTTGCCCCCAGAGATCAGCGTACCACAGGCGCAGCTCTGGCTGTCGTCACCGCTCTTGCATCATCCTATGTCGGCTGGCGCATTCGCTGCGCCGCCATGGAGCGCTACGGCCAGACCAAGACCGGCCTAATTGAGGACGCCATCGTTTTTGGCACAGGCTTGGTTGTTGCTAACCCGAGCCTCACCCAGACCAAGCGACTACCTGGGCGCCGCTAGGCCTTAATACCCCCAGACATCCCTCTTCGGCGCCCCGTCGAACACTTCATCGATGCGCTGGGAAGTCGCGGGGGTCACCCCCTCCGGAAGCTTGGTGATCTCGAACCAGCCGCATTCGGCGATCTCGTGATCCTTCTTTCGCTCGAAGGCAAATTCGTGCTGCCGGGCAATATAGAGCAACACGTGGTCGCGGTTCGTGACGACGCTGGTGTTGTGATAGACGCCAAACAGTTCCATCGGCCCGGTCACCCGATGCCCGGTTTCCTCCAGCGTCTCCCGCGCCGCTGAAGCCTCCGCAGTCTCTCCCGGCTCGATCCCGCCGCCCGGAAACTGCCAGCCCGGAATGAGCGTATGCTTGATCAGAAAAACCTTATTGCCATCGATCAGCATCACCTTGGTGCCGATCGTCATATGGCGGATAATGCCGATAATCGTCAGAAACACCTTGGCACGGACGCGCTGGAATCGGGTCAGCATCGGCAGTCATTCTCCTGGAAGCTGATCGAGGGGTAGCGCGTCCAGCGCAAAAGTCGATAGTTGATTTTGCCTTTCGCCATGCAGCCAAGCGCTTTCGTCATGCGTTTTCGCCACACGATCCAAGTGGATAAAGGCGATTTGTCCTGAATTTCCCGCCCCCTGTCTCGATTGACCGTTCCCCTGCTCCTTCGCATCTGGCAAAACCGCATCCGATGATTACGCTCGCGCATATTTCGGACATTCACCTCTCCCCCCTGCCCGAAGTGGGTCTCAAGGACCTCGTGGGCAAGCGCATCACCGGCTACCTCAACTGGAAGATGAAGCGCCACGGCGAGCTCAACTCCGAAACGCTCTCGCGCCTCGTCGCCCATATGCAGGACCAGAACGCCGATTTCACCGCCGTCACCGGCGATATGACCAACCTTGCTTTACCTGCGGAAGTTCGCCGCGCGGGCGACTGGCTCAAAGCCCTTGGCGGTTCCGATAAAGTCGCGGTCTGCCCCGGCAACCACGATGCCTATGTCCCTGGCGCGCTAGAAAATGCCAAGGAAGAATGGGGCAGCTATCTGCAAGGCGAAACGCTTGAGGGGGAAACCTATCCCTTCGTCCGTCGCGTCGGTGATCTCGCTATCGTCTCCTGCTCCAGCGCCGTCCCCACCGCCCCCTTCCTCGCCATTGGCCGTTTCGAAGAGAAGCAGGCTGCCCGGCTCGATCGGATGCTGAAACTCCTTGGTGACGCCGGCTATTTCCGCGTCGTCCTCATCCATCACCCGCCGAACCCCGAGCTGCAGCACCCGTCCTTCGGCCTCAAGGGCCACCGCATCTTCCGCAAGGTGATCGCCGAGCGCGGAGCCGAGCTGATCCTCCACGGCCACACGCACCGCTCCTCGATCCACCACATCCCCGGCAACGAGCACGAAGTGCCCGTCATCGGCGTCGCAGCAGCAAGCGCCGCACAGGGCGGTACCTTAGATGATCCGGCGCGCTACAATCTCTTCCGCATCGAGAAGGCCGGCAATGGCTGGTCCTGCACCATGCGCGAATACGGCTTCCAGCGTATCGGCACCGATATCGTCATGCGCATGCAGATGCGTATCTACTAGGGTAGCACTACTGTCGCAGCCCCAACTCACCTATATGAGTGACCAAAGCCGCGTGAGTTGCCCGTGACCGAATCTTTCCTCATCGACCGCCCCAGTTTTGACCTGCAGACCGGCAAAGCCCGCTTCAGCTATCGGCTGAACGATCTCAGCTTCACCGAAGTCCTGGGTCTGCCGACCAGCGCCGATGCCGCACAGGCGGAAACGCCCGCTTTCCGCAAACTGCTCGACCTGACCGCCTTCGTCCTCGGCGTCAGCTACTTTAAACTCCGCGCCCCTTTCGAAATCGCCGCGCCTGACATCAAACTAACCGAAGCCGAAAAAGCCTTCGTCATCGATGTCTACGAAAACGGCCTCGGCGAATTCTACGCCCGCAACGACCTCGCCCGCTTCGGCCGTCTAACTCTGACCACCGCGCTCGATTCCGATGCCCAAAAGCCGACTGTGGCCCTCCCCGAGCGCACCTTGCTCCCAATCGGCGGTGGCAAGGATTCGCTCGTTAGCGTTGAACTCCTCAGCCATGTCGGCATCGACTTCACCCCCTTTGCCGTCAATCCCAAGGGACCGATCGTCACCTCGGTCGACGCCATAGGTCGCGCCCCGCTCTACGTCACGCGCACGCTAGACGCCGAAATGATCCGGCTCGGCAAGGAGCCCGGCTACTACAATGGCCACGTTCCCTCGACCGCGATCAATTCCATGATCGCCTCGCTCTGCGCCCTGCTCTTCGGCTATGACCAGATCGTCCTCAGCAACGAGCGCTCCGCGAGCGAAGGCAATGTCGAATTCGACGGACGCGAGACCAATCACCAATATTCAAAATCCCTCGGCTTCGAATTGCTGATCGCCGACGTCCTCTCGAACGCCACCGGCGGCGCCCTCAAATATTTCTCCCTGCTCCGCCCCTATTCGGAAGCCCGCATCGCCTCGCTCTTTACCCAGGGCGGCCGCTTCGATTCCGTGTTTTCGAGCTGCAACCGCAACTTTCGCCTCAACGGCAATGATGGCCCGCTCTGGTGCGGCGAATGCCCGAAATGCCACTTCGTCTTCCTGATCTTCGCCCCCTTCATGGCCAAGGATCGCTTGCTGAAAATCTTTGGCAAGAACCTCCTCGATGAGCCCGCAAACGAACATTCCTTCCGCGAACTTTCGGGCCTAACAGGCCAGAAGCCGTGGGAATGCGTCGGCGAAATCCTCGAAGCGGCGGCCTGCTTCTATACTCTCACCCGCCACGCCGATTGGCATCAGGATGCCGTCGTTCGCGGCGTGAAGGCTGACCTTTTCGCTCAATATGGCGAGGAACAATTGCAGCGCGCCATGGCCGAATGCCTGACCGATAGCCACGACCACCACATTCCGGCTGCCCTTGCCGCCAAGGTGGCCGCCCATGCGGTTTGATGCCCCGGTCCTCCTCTATGGCGCCGGCCGCGAGGCCAATTCCACGCGCCAGTTTTTGAAGCGCCTACAGCCCGATCTTCCCGTATTCGTGACCGTCGATAGCGGCACCGCCGACATCCCTGACACCGAAGCGATCAGCCCGTCCGACCTACCTGCGGCCATCGCCGAGCGCCGCTTCGGCACCATCGTCAAAAGCCCGGGCGTTTCCCGCTATAAGCCGATCTTCGAAACTACCCGCGCTGCCGGCATCGAGATCACCTCCAATCTCAACCTCTGGGGCGCGACCTATCGACGGAGCCGCACGGTCATCGCCATTTCCGGCACGAAGGGTAAATCGACGACCGCCACCCTAGTCCATCTGATGCTCTCCCGCTCCGGCCTCGACGCTGGCCTTGCCGGCAATGTCGGCCTCGCCCCTCTCGAAATCGCTGACAAGCACGCCATCGTCGTTTTCGAACTGTCGAGCTACCAGACCGCCGACATGGCCTTCACGCCCGATATCGCCGCCATCACCAATCTCTATCCCGAACATGTCGACTGGCACGGCTCCGTCGAGCGCTATTACGCCGATAAACTGCATCTCGTCGATCGGGAGGGCAGTTTCGCGGTCGCCCTCGGCAAGGCCGCAGCCGCCAATGCCCGCGTCGCCAAGGCGGTCCGAGATCACCGTCGTCTCGTCAAGCCTCTCACCGATGCCGAAGCTGTGGCCATCGAAAGCGCCGTCGCCCGCTCGCGGCTACGCGGCGCGCATAATCTCGACAATGCCCAGCTGGCCGCCGAGATCGCGCTGGCCGTGGGCGCCAATATGGACGGCATCCTCGCCGGCATTGCGGCTTTCCGCCCCCTGCCGCATCGTCTCGAAGAGCATCGCGTCGGCAATCTGACCATCGTCAACGACTCCATCTCGACCACACCCGAAGCGACAAAAGCGGCTCTCGCCGCCTATCCAGGCCGCCGCATCGCGCTCATCGCGGGCGGCCACGAACGCGAGCAGGATTACGCCGAGCTCGCGAGCCTCTTGGCTGGCCGTGGCGTGACCACGCTCGTCACCCTTCCGGTCACTGGCGCAAGACTCGCCGAAACCACACGAAAAGTCGCGCCAGGCATTACTGTCACCGAGGCCCCGGACCTTGAAAGCGCCATCAACGCGCTCGCCGCTGACAGGGCGCGCTTCGACACCATCATCCTTTCCCCCGGCGCACCCTCCTACAATCAATTCAAGAACTTCGAGGAGCGCGGCACCCGCTTTGTAGAGCTCAGCAGGGCAACATTCGCGGCCCCCAATCCATGAACGGCGCCGCCTATCTCGCGATCGCCATTGTCGGCGAAGTCATCGCCACGTCCTTCCTCCGCGCCTCGATGGGTTTTACCCAGCTCGTCCCATCGATCGTCGTCGTGGTCGGCTATTGCATAACCTTCTACTTCTTCTCCCTTGCGCTGCAGACCATCCCCGTCGGCATCGGCTACGCCATCTGGTCCGGGGTCGGCATCATCCTCGTCTCGGTCATCGCCTATTTTGCTTATGGCCAATCGCTCGACCTGCCGGCGCTGATCGGCATCGGACTGATCCTGGCAGGCGTCCTGGTGATCAACCTCTTCAGCCACTCGAGCGGCCACTGATCAGAACGCGGTCACCAGCGACATCTGCGGCACACCGGCATCCGCAAGACCCATGCGGATCCGGTCGAGCAGGGCCGTGTCCGTGATCCGCCGCCGCAATTGCGTGATGATGCCGCCGGCACGAAAGGTCGGCACTTCCAGCACACGCGGCAATTCCTTGGCCACCTGATCTTCATCGCGCAGCCCCTGCGCCGCCAGGATTGCCAAGATCGGCCCAACTTCACGGTCGGCCCGCGCATAGTTTTCGGCGAACTGCTCCGCCTTGACGTAGTCGCCTGTCTCGAGTGCGGAAAGGGTCGGCACGCCATAATACCAATCGGGGATAATGGTCGGACCAGAAAGCGATCTCTCGGCCAGCGGTTCTGCCCGATCCAGTTGCCCCATAAAGGCGAGGTGCCGCGCGTGTGCAGCAACGGCATCGAGATTGGCAGGATTGATCTGGAGCGCAGTGCCATAGGCCGCTTCAGCCAAGGCATGTTCAGACATCGCTTCATAAAGCCGCGCGCGCTGCTCCCAGACAAAACTACTGGTTGGCAGCGCCTGAACAGCCCTGACCAGCATGTCGCCCGCTTCCCGATACCGGCTCAAACGAGCAGCCGGCGACACGTCCCGACTCCCCGGCGCTTCGGCGATGAGGCTCGCGACCGCCGCCAGCGCGATACCGTTCTGCCGATCTTCCTCTGCCAGCGCAGCGTAACAAGCCTGCGCTCTGTCAGCGGCGACTGCCGTCGTGGTCTCCCGATAGATGCTGAACATGATCCGGCATACATAGGGGCTTTCACCTCCAATCGGGGCGCCCTGCATCAGCATTTGCCGGGCCCGCGCATGCAGTGGGCCGCGGGCGCTCCCAAGGACAGCCGTGATGTCGATGGAAAGCGTATCGATCCGGTTGGCGTCTGAAAGCTGGATCGCATCCACCGCCACGGAGCGATTCCAGATGACATTGTTGGTTAAAACGTCGGTGACGAGAAC
>CAJYKO010000241.1 GCA_913775215.1 uncultured Devosia sp.
TGACGTTCGGGTTGGGCAACGGGGTATTCGAACCAGCCAGCGGCACCCGCCTCACTCTATCGGGTAGCTTGTCGGGGGCCGGGGGCTTGCGAAAGCGCGGTCTGGGGGTGTTGGAGATTGCCGGCACGGGCGCCTATGCAGGCACGACCCATGTCGATGCTGGAAAACTCGTCGTCAATGGAACAATCGGTGGGCCAGTCATCGTCGAAACCGGTGGCCGCCTTGGCGGCAATGGGGCGATGGGAAACATGACGCTGCAAAATCTTGCAACCGTGGCGCCGGGCAACTCTATCGGTGTGCTGACGGTCAATGGCGATGCAGTCTTTGGCGCTGGGTCTACCTATGAAATTGAGGCCGATGCAGCCGGTCAGTCGGACCGTATCGTCGCGACCGGCGCAGTCACCATCGATCCCGCCGCTACAGTCACTGTTTCGGCCGCTCCCGGCTCATATGCGCTGGCCACGACCTATGAAGTTTTGAGTGGAGCTTCGATCACGGGGACATTTTCGGGGCCCGTATCCAGCAATCTCGCCTTCCTGGATGCGAGCCTTGCTTATGATCCAGCCAACGTAATGCTGACCTTGACCCGCAACGATGTCCGTTTTGAGGATATTGCACAAACGCCCAATCAAGCCGCGGTTGGATCAGCCATTGCGACGCTCCCCACAAATAGCGTTCTCGCCAATACTGTGGCTGGGATATCTGCAGAAGACGCGCGACGCTTTTACAACCTGATATCCGGCGAGTCCCATTCCGGCATGCGTTCGCAAATACTCTCCGACTCTTCCATCGCTCGAGACGCGGTTTGGTCGCGACTGGCCACGATGGGAGATGAGCCAACGGAAGGGGGTGCCCATATTTGGTCGAGCACTCTTGGCAAACTGAACGCACTGGCCCCATCCCCCAATCATCCCTACGAGCAACAGGCAGTGACTGGTGGCATGGTGTTCGGCGTGGATACGCGGCTTGACGCCGTGACGTCTGTCGGAGCAGTGGCAGGGGCATCCCTAAGTCGTTTTGACGTTCAGGCGCTTGGAGCAAAGCTGACAGCAAATGGAGTTCATGCAGGCGTTTATGGCGCCGTGGAAGACGCTCGATTTGCTCTGCGCGGTGGGGCGCTTGCCGGCCTTTATGACATTTCCAGCAGCAGGACCTTCGACATTGCCGGGCAGGGCAGCACCAATTCTTCTGCATATACGGCCGCCCAGGGGCAGGCATTCGGGGAGTTTGCCTTCAAGTTTCTCGATGGCGAAACCGCAGCAGAAGCTTATGCAGGTCTTTCCCATGCCTATCTCGGCCCGACAAACTTCTCCGAGACGGGATCAGCTCTGTCGCTCAACGGCACAGCAACGGGGGGCACGATGACCACTGCGACGGTCGGACTGAGATCTGAAATGCAGATCGGTGTCGATGACATGATCGCCAAGCTGGGCCTTGGTCTTGCGGTGCGCTCGGTGATCGGCAGCAGCGAGGCGGGGTATAAGATGCAGCTTGCAGGTTCCACCCCATTCGACATCACTGCGGCGCCCAGATCGGGTCCGGAGCTTGTGTTCGACCTCAGCCTCGATGCCCCGCTGTCGCAAAAGGCGAGTGCCCGGATTGCCTATCAAGCCAGCATCGCGGAACAGGGCATAGGACATTCCGCCAAGGCCAGTTTGTCGGTTGGGTTTTAATTGCTGTCCGTCCTTTGTGGCTCCGCGGGACGGCACGTTCAGAGTGGTTCTGCCAAGAAAAAAACCCGCCCTTTGGGGGCGGGGTGCATGGGATCGAGAGATCTTGGTAACCAGTCAGTGGAAGCTTTCCATTTCAACGGGAAAGAGCGCGGGCAGGTTGAGGATGCTGATCAGGCGGTCCTGGATCTTCACCATGAACGAGACGAAGCCGTCTTCGGTGCTGCGCTCCTTGCCGGGTAGGGGACGAATGTCGTCAGGCTGGGCGAAGACGATGTCGGAGACAGCGTCGACCAAAAGGCCCACATCCTGATTGGCGAGGGAGACGACGAGCACGACGCGATTGGTGCCTTCATTGCCACCACCATGGCCGCCCAAAATGCGCTGGAGGTCGTAGACCTGCACGATCTTGCCACGGATATCGAGCACGCCAATGGCGGAGAAGGGTTGCGAGGGCAGCTCGGTGACGGGAGACCAGCCACGAATCTCGCGGACACTCATGATGTCGATGCCAAAGCTGCGCTCGCCCGATGTGAAGGTGACGAACTGGTCGGCAAGGCTTTTGCTCGGTTGCAGATCGGTGCCGGCCTGTTCGCCGACTTCAGTAAAAGTGGACATTAGAATTCACTCCAATTCTGCGAGATGGCGGCATTGCCCTGGCTGAGGAAGGTTTTGGCAGCCTTGCGCACCGATGGTTGCTGGCGCGGTTCTGCCGGGCGCGATGCGCACATTTTGGTGTCGCCCGGTTCGAAGATGTCGACGATCATGTCGAGTTCGCCGGCCTGCCGCTCGGTCTGCTCGATCGCGGCATTGGTTTCTTCGACCAGAGCCGCATTGTGCTGGGTCTTTTCGTCCATCTGGCGCATGGCGACCTGGGCTTCGGCGACCTTGCTCTGCCACTCGGTGATGACGCCTTCCGCATCGCTGAGGCGTCCGACCTGGGCAGGATCGTCGCTGACGGTTTGCTGGAGCTTGTCGACCAAGTCCGCTAACCGGGCTTTGCTGGCGGTATAGGGCTCAAGGAAAGAATCTTCGGCCGAAATGGCAAAGCCGCGCATGCCGGTTTCCATGTCGACGGCCGATGTCACAATTGCATTGGCTTCGTTGATCACGTGCGTCGTGTGGCCCAACCACCAGGCGGCTTGCTCCATGCGCGACAGGCCCCAAAACGAAATCCCGCCAAGTGCGACCCCGACTGGTACCGGCACGCCGGCGACCCTGAAGACTTTATTGCGGATTTCGATATCGGACAGACGCACGGCGTAGTCCCAGGAAGTGGTCACGAATACGTCCAGATACCGCATCGCAATTAATTTTTACTAAATGCATTAACCATGCTGGATTTTGAGCACTCAGCTAAGTGTCTGTTTTATTTACATCAATTTTGAAAGAATTATCCTGAGTTATGCAGCGTGGTTAAAAGGAGAACTTGCGCGGATCCAAACCTCGAAATTTTGGCGAGAATGGCGGAACTGTGGCGGCATTAAGACGTTCGGCTCTTGTTAAGCATAGGAGACCGGGCGATGGAAAAGGTTGAACCTGCACATGCGCCACGTGAGAAGCGTGGTGCCTGGTGGCCCGTCGCTGTCGGCAGTCTCTTGATGCTCGTGGGTCTGCCGATTGCCGCAGTCGGCGCCTGGCTCTTTGTCTCGGGACTATCCTGGTATTATCTGCCGGCGGGCATCGGCCTTATCCTGACCGGCTATTTTCTTTGCAAGCGCGACAGCTCCGCCTTTTGGGTCTATCTTGTCACGTACCTTGTGACCTTAGCCTGGGCGCAGTGGGAATCTGGCCTTGTTGGCTGGGCTGAAGCGCAGGAGCTCATTGCGCCGACCCTGGTTCTTGTTCTTGTCCTGACGACGCTGCCGCTTCTTCGCGGTCCGGTCATGCGGGTACGGACCGGCGTCGTTGCGGCGGTGGTCACCCTTTTCGGTCTTGTGGGGGTTATGACAGTCGGGGGGCAAAGCATGAGCCAAATTGCGGCGCAGGAATCGGCGCCGGCGCTCGATGCCGTGCCGAGCCTTGGCGGTTTGATGATTGTGCCGGACCTGCCGCGCTGAGGCAAAGCGTCGGGCGAGGGGCGGCAAATCGTCGTCCTTTAGTCTGATGGCGAAGGCGTCATATCCGCATCGATTGGCCCGTTTCGCGGCACTTCTGCTTGAAGATCGGGCACTTAATAAAACCGCAACATCCAACCAATCACACAAGCGATAGAGGTGTTGGCGTTAAAGCCATGCAAGTTCAATTGAAATTGCCCTTCTCATAGCAGATGTGCATCCCTATACCTTGGGTAGAGATTCGAAGCCGAAGGACTGACACCCCTGCCTGCAATCCCCACTGACTTCGCCCTTACCCTATTATGCACTCTGCCGTTTTTGGCTTGCGTGCTCGTCCTGGCCCTTCCCGGCCGGCGAAATAGGGGCGCAGTCTGGATCGCTGCAGCGGTGGCCGGCGTTCTCACCCTCGTCAATATTCTGTTGTTTCCGCAATTGGCGGGCGGACAAGTCCTCGTCTCGCGCACCGAATGGGTGCCGCAGTTCGGACTTAATATTACGCTGCGGATGGATGGGTTCGCCTGGCTCTTTTCGGTACTGATCACCGGCATCGGGCTGATGGTCGTGCTCTATGCGCGCTATTACATGTCGCCCAAGGATCCAATCGCGCGGTTTTATTCGCTGCTTCTGGCGTTCATGGGCGCGATGCTGGGCCTCGTGCTCTCGGGCAATATCATTCAGCTCGCAATCTTCTGGGAACTGACGAGCCTCGTTTCCTTCCTTCTCATCGGCTACTGGTATCACCGCGGCGAAGCGCGCGATGGCGCGCGCATGGCGCTGATCATTACCGGCACAGGCGGGCTCGCACTCTTTGTCGCCATGATGCTGATGGGCCATATCGTGGGCAGCTACGAGCTCGAAGATGTGCTGGCCTCGGGCGCGATGATCGTCGAGAGCCCGCTTTATCCGGTGCTGCTGATCCTGTTCTTGCTCGGCGCTTTTACCAAGAGCGCGCAGTTTCCGTTCCAGTTCTGGCTGCCCAATGCCATGACGGCGCCGACGCCGGTCTCGGCCTATCTCCACTCGGCCACCATGGTGAAAGCTGGGGTCTTTCTCATGGCCCGGTTCTGGCCGGTCATGCATGATAGCCAATTGTGGTTCTGGATCGTCACCTATACGGGGCTCGCGACGCTCATCTTCGGGGCCTATACCGCGCTGTTCCAGCGCGATCTCAAGGGGCTTCTGGCCTATTCGACCATTTCCCATCTCGGGCTGATCACGACGCTTTTGGGCATGGGGACGCCACTCGCGGCTGTCGCTGCCATCTTCCACATTGCCAATCACGCCACCTTCAAGGCTTCGCTTTTCATGGCGGTGGGGATCATCGACCATGAAACCGGCACGCGCGATGTGCGCAAGCTCAGCGGCCTGCGGAACTATATGCCGTTCACGGCCACTCTTGCCATCATCGCAAGCGGGGCCATGGCCGGCGTGCCGCTGCTTAATGGCTTTCTCTCCAAGGAAATGTTCTTTACCGAGACGGCCGAGTTCGACCCCAATATCTTCGTCAATCTCTCCCTACCGATCGGCGCGACGCTCGCCGGCATGCTGAGCGTCGCCTATTCGATCAAGTTCGTACATGGCGTTTTCTTTGGGCCGCCGCCGACGGAGCTCGAGACGGTACCGCACGAGCCACCGGCCCTGATGCGCCGGCCGATCGAAATTCTGGTGCTTCTCTGTCTTGCAGTCGGCATCATTCCCGGCATCACCATCGGGCCGTTCCTCGCGGCCGCAGTGCATTCGGTGCTGGGGGGCGACACGCCCTATTACAGTCTTTCGGTCTGGCATGGCTTTAACCTGCCGCTGATCATGAGCATCATCGCGCTGGTCGGCGGGGCCGTCATTTACGTGCCCTATTACCGACGCCTGCGAAATATCGATGGTGTGCCGCTGACGCGTGGTCTCGTGGGGCGGCGCGTGTTCGAGCGCTTGCTGGTGACCGCGACCAATCGATGGGCACGCCACGTCGTCGGCGCCTTCGGCACGCAGCGCCTGCAGCCGCAGATCTTTACCGTGGTGTTTCTGGCGCTGGCGGCGGGGGTCGGGGCGGGCTGGGCGCGGCTTGGCAATCTGCCCCTGCCGAACAATTTTGATCCGGTGCTGGGCCTTGTCTGGCTGGTGGGCGGCATCAGCGCGCTGGCCGCCGCGCAGCAGGCTAAGTTCCATCGCCTGGCCTCGATGATCCTGATGGGCGGGGCGGGGCTCGCGACCTGTTTGACCTTTGCCTGGTTCTCGGCGCCGGACTTGGCGCTGACCCAGCTTCTGGCCGAGATCGCGACGACCGTGCTGATCCTTCTCGGGCTTCGCTGGTTGCCCAAGCGCAGTCCCTTTGCCGAGGCGGCGCCGCTTGCGGCGCGTTTCCGCCGCTATCGCGACGTGGGGCTTGCTGCGCTCGTTGGGCTTGGGACGGCGGTTGCGAGCTATGCGGTGATGACGCGGACCGCACCGGAGGGGATTTCCGATTTCTTCCTCGCCAATGCCTATACCCAAGGCGGCGGGACCAATGTCGTCAATGTCATGCTGGTCGACTTCCGCGGTTTCGACACGATGGGCGAAATCACCGTGCTCGGCGTCGTGGCGCTGACGGTGTTTGGCCTGTTGCGCCGTTTCCGCCCCGCCTCCGATAGTGCGGAGCGACCGGAGCAGCAGCGCATGCTCGACGATTATGCGCCGGGCGCCAGCCAGCATGTGGCCGACGATTTCCTGCGCATTCCAGCCCTGATCATGAACTGGATGTTCCCGGTCGTGATCGTTATCGCGATCTTCATGTTCCTGCGCGGCCACGATCTGCCGGGCGGCGGGTTCATTGCCGGGATCGTGCTGTCGCTGGCCTTCATCCTTCAATATATGGCGGGCGGCACGCGCTGGGTGGAAGAGCGGCTGCGCATCCTGCCGGTGCTGTGGATCGGCTGGGGGCTGCTTTTTGCGCTCCTGACCGGGCTTGGCGCCATGGTGCTGGGCTATCCGTTCCTGACTTCGGCCTTTGCCTATGCGGAGCTGCCGCTGATCGGCAAGGTGCCGATGGCGACGGCGCTGATCTTCGATCTCGGGGTTTTCCTGCTGGTCGTTGGGGCGGCGGTGCTCATGCTGATCGCGCTTGCCCACCAATCCATCCGCCGGCCCAAGGCTGCCGGTTCGAGTAAGCCCAAGCAGCGAGCGGGGCTCGACAAATGGAACTGACCCTTGCCATCGCCATCGGCGTTCTCTCTGCTTCCGGTGTCTACCTGATCCTGCGTCCACGCACGTTCCAGGTGATCATCGGGCTCTCGCTCGTCTCCTATGCGGTCAATCTCTTCATCCTCGCCATGGGCCGGCTCCGCACCGATGCGGCGCCGTTTCTCTCGGGGGCAGACGCGAACATTGCCGATTATACCGACCCTGTGCCGCAGGCCCTCGTCTTGACGGCCATCGTCATCGGCTTTGCCATGACGGCGCTGTTCCTCGTCGTGCTGCTCGCTGCGCGTGGCCTTTCGGGCTCCGACCATGTCGATGGACGGGGAGACTGAGCATGACCGGCATGAACCATATCGCCATCCTGCCCATCCTCATCCCGATGGTCGCGGCCATAGCCAACCTCTTCATGGGCGACCAGCGCAGCAAGCGCATGATCGGGCTCAATATCGGCTTCGGCATGCTGCTGGTGCTGGTGTCGGCGCTGCTCGTCGTGGTGCTGGCGCAGTCCGGGACCACGGCTGCCGCGGTTTATCCGCTCGGCAATTGGCCCATTCCCTTTGGCATCGTGCTGGTGGCCGACCGCCTCGCGGCCATGATGGTGCTCACGACTTCGATCCTGGCTCTCGCCGCGCTCACCTATGCCTCGGCGCGCTGGCATAGCCGCGGGCCTAATTTCTTTCCGCTGTTCCATGCGCTCGTCATGGGGCTGAACGGGGCCTTCCTCACCGGCGATCTCTTCAACCTTTTCGTCTTCTTCGAGCTTTTGCTGGCCGCGTCCTATGGCCTTGCGCTTCATGGCGGCGGGCGCAATCGCGTGCGTTCAGCGATGCACTATATCGTCATCAATCTCGTCGCTTCGTTCCTGTTCCTGATCGGCGTGGCGCTGATCTATGGTACGACGGGTACGCTCAACATGGCCGATATCGCCCGCGCCGTGCCGCTGATCCGTCCTGAAGACCGGGGGCTGTTCGAGGCAGGCGCCGGTGTCCTGGGAATTGCCTTCCTGATCAAGGCCGGGGCCTGGCCGCTGCATTTCTGGCTGCCGAACACTTATTCGGCCGCTGCGCCGCCGGTCTCGGCGCTCTTTGCGGTGATGACCAAGGTGGGGTTCTACGCGATCCTGAGGCTCTGGACGCTGGTTTTTGCCAATGGCTCGGGGAGCGAAATGGTCTTTGGGCAAAGCGCGCTCTTTGTCATCGGCATCGCGACCATCGCCTATGGCAGTATCGGGGCGCTCTCCTGCAAGGCGCTCGACCGGCTTGCGAGTTATCTGATCCTTGTCTCTGCCGGCACCTTGCTGCTGGCCGTCGCCTACAACGCGCCTGGGGTGACGACCGGCGCGCTCTATTATCTCGTTGTCGCGACCTTTGCGGCCGGTGCGCTCTTCCTTCTCAAGGACGTCATCGACCAGGTCTTGCCGGCCGAGGCGCAGATCCTGGCCGTGTCGCTCGAGCTTTATGGCGATGAGGAAGAAGCCATCGACGAAGACCAGGAAGTCAGCCGCACCATTCCAGCGGCGGCAACCATTCTCTCCTGGTGCTTTGCCGTGGCGGCTTTGGTCATGGCGGGGCTGCCGCCTTTGTCAGGGTTCATTGCCAAATTCGCGATGATCTCGGCGGCGCTCAATGCGGAAAACGCGCCGACCACGGCGACGTGGTGGCTGACTGGTGCCTTCATCGTCTCGGGATTGTTTGTGCTGGTCTCGATGGTTCGAAACGGAATCAATATCTTCTGGACCTCGTTGCCCGACGGCGGCTTGCGCCTGCGCGCGCTTGAGATCGGTCCGATCGTTGCACTGCTCGCGCTTTGCGTGCTGATGGCGGCAGCGGCGGGCCCGGCAATGACCTATTTCGCCGAGACCGCGGCGTTCATTCATGCCCCGCTTGGCTATGCCGAGACGGTGCTGCCGGCGGGAGCTGCCTCATGAAGCGCATCCTGCCTCACCCGCTCCTTGCCGCCATCATCCTCATCCTGTGGCTGATCTTGCAACAGTCGGCCGGCCTCGGGCACCTGCTGCTCGGCAGCCTTATCGCTGTCGGCGTATCGCTTGCCGCCAGCGCCATACTGCCCGAACGCGTTCGTATCCGCAGGCCGCTCAAGTTCGCGCAGCTGATGGCGGTAGCGGGGCTCGACATCATCCGCTCGAACCTGGCGGTGATGATGGTGCTGTTTCATCCGCGGCCGGCGCCAAAGGCCGGGTTCATCGAGATGCAGCTTGAACTCAAGAGCGAAACCGGGCTTGCCATTCTCGCCGTCTTGCTAACGGCGACGCCCGGCAGCGCCTGGCTCGAATATGATCGCGAGCGCAGCACCGTTCTCATTCACGTCTTCGACCTCGTCGATGCCGATGAATGGGTCAGAACCGTCAAACAGCGCTACGAGGCCCTACTCCTGGAGATCTTCCCATGAGCGTTACCATTCTCGGCTGGAGCCTGTTCGTCGCCCAGATCCTGCTTGGCATTGGCATGCTGGCAACGCTCTATCGCATGGTCATCGGACCCCGCGCGCAAGACCGAATCCTGGCGCTCGACGCGCTTTATGTGGTGGCGCTGCTGCTGCTGATCACCCTCGGCATTCGCAACAATTCTCAGATCTATTTCGAATTGGCCATGCTGATCGGGCTTCTGGGCTTTGTCGGCACGGTGGCTCTGGCGAAATTCCTGATGCGCGGCGAGGTGATCGAATGATCGACGACCTGCCGCTTTGGCTCTCTATTCTCGTTTCCATCATGGTCGTGCTCGGTGCTTTGCTGACCATGGCCGGTTGCTTTGGCCTTGTGCGGCTCAAGAGTTTTTACCTCCGCATCCATAGCCCAACCATGGGGACCAGCATGGGCGGCGGGCTGATCCTCCTCGCCTCGGCGATCTATTTCACCATTACGCGCGAGCGGCTGGTGCTGCATGAGCTGGTGATTTTTCTGTTCGTCACGCTGACCACACCGGTAACGCTGATGCTTCTGGCGCGCGCCACGCTCTTTCGCGACCGTGTCGAAGGCAATGAGGGCGTGCCGCGGCGGCAGGCAAAGAAAGAGCCGGAAAGCCCCGGCCCGATCGTCTGATCGTCAAGCGGCGCGACGGCGCCTGGGCGTGATGCTTTCGGCGCTCATGCTGGTATCTGCGAGGGCGGAGAGCGGGCGGGTCACGGCGACGTCATCGGCATCGAGCGTGATGATGACGACATCGTAAAGCTCGGCCAGCGCCTGGATCAGGATACGCACCGGGCGCGCCTTGGCGTCGAGCTCGTGCTGGCGGCCCCAAGGCACGAGGGCGGCCTGATCGGTGCCGCTGCCATGGACGATGTCGGCAAAAGACGCGAGGCCCAGCGACAGATCGGAAATGCCCGGCACGCGGCCGCGCCGGCGGCTTGACGCATCGACAACGCAGACGCGCTTGCCGTCTTCGTCGAGTTGGGCAAGGAGACGCCTGGCTGCGGTGCCGGCTTCGCCATCGCGTCCGGTCAACGCAATGATTTCGGCGGCATCGATGTTTTGAGTTGCGGGAACGGGCGCGGGAACGACGCGTGGAGGCGCGATCGGGGCAGGTTTTTCCGCCTCGGCCTGTCCGAGCCAAGATGCTGAAACTTCGATGGTTTCAACAGATGCGGTCGTCAACCAATTATGCATTGGAGTGTCGGGCGCGATCTCGTCGACGGGCGGGAGCGCAGTTTCCGGCTCGGCAAAGACTTCGGCTTCAGTCTCGGGGACGTCGTCCGTAAACGGCTCGATATAGTCCGCTTCTGCCAGTTCCTCTTCGACCAGGGGGCGCGGGCGGAAGAGGGCGAAAAGGCCGATCTGGCCGAAGAAGGCAAGACCGCCGGCAAGGCCTAGGGCGAGATCGGTGCGGACGGGGCGCGGCAGGGCGGTGACCTGGGGTTCGGTTGGGCCGGCGATGGAGCCGGTTGTAACGCTGGTATCGATTGCCGGGACATTAGCAGCAGCGGCGAGTTGATCGCGCAGATCATCTTCCAAGCGCCGGGCAGCGTCACGGTCGGCGGCGGCAAGAGCGGCAAGCTGTTGAACGCCCTTGGAAATTTCGGAATTGAGGCTATCGATTTCCTCGGCCAGCGTGCGCATGGTCGGATGGTTGGGCAGGTAATTGATCTCGAGCTTTGTCCGCTCGGCTTCGAGCTGGGCGAGGTCGTCGAGCTGGCGGCCGAGGCCAGGGAGATTTTCCGCGTCCATGGCCAGCATGGCATAGTTGCCGTCGGCGATCAGGCCCTCGATACGGCGGGCGCGGGTTTCGAGTTTGACGCGGTCTTCCCAGGCAAGGCTGAGTTTTTGCTGGAGGGCTTCGACACTATTTTCGTTTGTCGGCGCGGGTTTAGCAGCGGCAAGCTTGGTCGTGGCATCTTCCAAGGCAGGCGGGATGGTGGCCGTGGCCATATAGCCCGAGACGGTGGCCTCGACAATGGCGCGGGCGCGAGCCGGAGTGCCAGCGGTGGCGGCGAGCTTGATCGCGGTGTCAGATTCCGGGGTCAGCAACAGACGCTGGCGGAGGAGGGTTGTCGTGTCGATGATGCCGCCGCCGTCGCGGCGCATCTCGGCGATGATATCGGGCGACAAGCGCGAAACGACGTCAGCCAGATTCTGTTGATCGAGCAAATGGTTAGCGGCTTCGGCGGCTGTAGCGCCGGCAGGCAGCCGGACGCTGAGCCTGGCCTCAAAGGTCTGTGGAATGAACTGAATGGCGGCAAAGGTGCCGAAGACGAAAACGGCAGTGACCGCCACCATGCGCGGCAGGCGCGGGGCAAGGCTGGCGAGGAACCGCCGATCGTCAGCGTGGTCGGAAACGGGGGAGAGATCTGTGTGGGTCATCGCGGATTCCATTCGATCCGACGATGCAGCAACGTGGTTAATATTCCCCAAATCGGGATTGCAGAATGGAATTGGGAAAAGCGCTTATCAACCCGGCGTTAAGGGCTGGTTCCGTTAGCATTCCGTTAACATCGAGCGCCGCCTAGGCCCTAATTGGGTATCAGTGCGCGTTCTGGCGGGTGCGCGCCGAGAAAACGGTCAAAAACACGATCCAGATGTCGAGCAGCAGCGACCAGTTTTCGGCGTAGTAGAGATCGTGAAGGGTGCGGGCTTCGATCTTGTCCTGGGTGGAGGTGTCGCCGCGAAAACCGTTGACCTGGGCCCAGCCGGTAATGCCGGGCTTGATGCGCTGGCGCTGGGCGTAGAGTTCGAACTTGCTCGAGAGTTCGTCATCATGGGAGATGGCGTGGGGGCGGGGGCCGACAAGGCTCATGTCACCTTTGAGGACATTGATGAGCTGAGGCAGCTCGTCGATGCTGGTGCGGCGGATGAAGGCGCCGACCTTGGTGACGCGCGGATCGTCCTTTTGCGCCTGACGCATGGCGTGGCCGCTTTCCATGACGCGCATGGAGCGGAATTTATAGATGCGGAAATTGCGACCATTAAAGCCGCGACGCTCCTGCAGGAAGAGCGCAGGGCCGGGGCTGGTGAAGCGGACGGCGGCGGCGACCGCAAGCAGGATGGGCGAAAGCAGGATGAGGCCGGCACCGGACGCGGTGATGTCGAAGGCGCGCTTGAGGAAGCGGCCGCTCTCGTTCATCGGGGCGCTGAGGAGGCGGAGCGAATTGCCCGAACCGAGCGGCACGATGTCGATC
>CAJYKO010000242.1 GCA_913775215.1 uncultured Devosia sp.
AAGAGGCCGAAGAGGATCTGGATCAATCCAGCCAATATGCCGGCAGCCAGCAAATAGGGAAGGCCATGACTATGCACCAAAGGTGCAGCGACAAGGGCCACCGATCCGGCAGCCGCCGAAATCATCGCCGGGCGGCCACCGGCAAAAGCGATGACGATACCGATCACAAAGGACGCGAACAGGCCGACTTGCGGATCGACCCCGGCAACGAAGGAGAAGGCGATGACTTCGGGGATCAGCGCGAATGTTGCGACGGCGCCGGCTAGAAGCTCACGCGTGGGGTTAGCCGCCCAGTCTCGGCGGAGAGAGGAAAGTTGCATTATGGAAATCTCGCAATGCACGCCAGGCCCAATGGGCAGTTCACATGAACGCGTACAGCAATTGCGCGGTCCGGCGGATCGGCGGCCGGAATAGCCACCCGGATTTGCACCGGGTCCAGTCGAATGGCAGAGCTATAAGACCCGATCGGAAACGGATCAACCACCAAGGCTGCAGAAAATGCTCGCCGCTGGGCGTGCGGTTCGGCAGGGGGACGCGTTTTCCAATTTTCCGTTGGCCGCCGATTTTCGTGCGATGCCGCTCGCTAACTCACAAAACTTCGCACCAGCGAGCCGACGACCAGATACCAGCCATCCACGAGCACGAAAAAAATCAGCTTGAAGGGCAGGGAGATCACGACCGGCGGCAGCATCATCATACCCATGCTCATCAGCACCGATGCGACCACCATATCGATGATGACGAAGGGCAGAAAAAGCAGAAAACCGATTTCGAAGGCACGGCGCAGCTCGGAAATGAGGAAGGCCGGGATCAACAATTGCAACGGGATGGCTTCCGGTTCCGCCGGGATTTCGGCATCCGTCAGATCGTAAAAGAGAGAAAGATCCTGCTCGCGAACATTGGCCCACATGAAGGCATGGAGCGGCGCGACGGTCGGCTCAAAAGCTTCTGAAATTTCGATCTGCCCGGCGAGGAGCGGCGCGATGCCGTTATTATAGCTCTGCTCGAGCGTGGGCTGCATGATGAAGAAAGTCAGGAACAGCGCCAGCGAAATCATAACCGAGTTCGGCGGCGCCGTCTGGAGGCCGATGGCGGTGCGGAGAAGGGAGAGCACCACAACGATACGCGTAAAACTCGTCACCATCACGAGGATGGATGGGGCGAGTGATAGGACGGTCAATAGACCAATGAGCTGAATGGCGCGTTCGGCGATGGCGGTGTCGTCGCCAAAGCCGATCGAAAGCTCCTGCGCCTGGGCAATGCCAGTCGCCAGCAGCGTCAAACCGGCCGCAAGGGCCAGGCCAATCAACGCCGTCTTTTTTAGGCGCCTGCGCGGTGCGCTAGTTTCGGTTGCTCTCGCCCTGCGCTTCGTGATCACGCGTTATGCTTTCGTTAACCGGCTCGTCTCCGCCTTCTTTAGCTGAGTCGGCTGCGCTTACGGGCGAAATGTCCGGCTTATACCCCGGCGGCATAGTGTCCTGCGTGGTCACGGGGCGCAGCAGGCCTGTATGTCGCAGCGACTTGCTTGGTCCAGTGTCCCGCGCCTTGTTGGCTTCCCGCGCGCGATCGGCAGCGGCGCCGGGACCGGCGGCTACCGTCGCTGCCGGCACGATGGTCGGCTTGATGTCAGCCTTGCGTGGCTCGTTGGCCGGGCGGCGACCCACCATGGGCACCGGGCGGCGCGTGGTCTGCGCCGCTGGTGGCTCTGGCGGCGTGATGCCCGCTTCGACGACAAGATCCTGGTTGCCGCCAGTCAGGATCAGGTGCTCGACATTATCGCGACGCACGATCAGCAGCTGCCGCTTCTGGTCGACCATCAGCGTATCGACGATCGCAAGGCGCCTGTTACGCCCGCGCACGCCATTGCTCGACACGTTGAACACCAGCTTGAGCAGCCACACACCGAGGATGATGAGGACGATAACGGCCCCGAGGGCGAAGAGAGCGGTGAGGTAAGTATTGCCGCTTCCGCCGAAAAGGCTGGTGATGAACTGCACTGATTCTAACTCCTAGAGTGGCCAACCCGATTCTGACGGGCATTTTCTGCCCAGTCAAACCAGCCAATCGTGCAGATTGCGAGGCATTTTAGGGCAGCATGTGTGCTCTATTAACGCTTCTTTAACCACAAATGGGCAGGATTTTCCCATCTAGCCTGGACTCAAGGAGCGCTGGCGATGGGATTGATGGATATGCCGGTCTTTGCGGCGCTGACGGACAAGATGCGCTGGCATCAGGCCCGGCAGGGCCTCTTGGCCGAAAACGTCGCCAATGCTGACAACCCTGGCTTCAAGGGGCGCGATCTCAAGCAGTACAACTTCGAAGATCGCTTCAAGGTCGTCAATGCACAGACCATCGCCACTGCCGCGACCCAGCCCATGCATTTTTCCACCAACCTGGGCGGCGCATCCAGTTTTGCAGACCAGAAGATGGTGAATTTCGAGGTCACGCCGCGCGGAAACGGCATCACGCTCGAAGACGAGATGATGAAGGTCACGACCAATATGATGGACTATCAGGCCGCGACCTCGCTCTACCAGAAGTCGGTCAAGATCCTCAAGACCGCGCTGGGCAAGACAGCTTAAGGAGGCGTGAGCCATGGATTTCAATACTTCGATCGGCATCGCAGCGACTGGCCTTCATGCACAGTCGGCCCGTATGCGCGTCATCGCCGAAAATATCGCCAATGCCGACTCGACGGCAACCACCGCCGGCGGCCAGCCTTATCGCCGCCGCGTGCCGACCTTCGAAACGGTGATGAACCAGGAGCTCGGTGCCAAGGTCGTCACCATGGGCAAGGTTGCCCTCGACCAGAGCGATTTCACCAGCCGCTACGAACCCGGCCATCCGGCCGCTGACGCCAACGGCTACGTTCAGTATCCCAACGTCAACACGCTCATTGAGACGATGGACATGCGCGAGGCCCAGCGCAGTTACGAGGCCAATCTCAACGTGGTTACCATCTCTCGCCAGATGCTCGGGCAGACGCTCGACATTCTGCGCGGCTGACGTTTCAGGGGGCAAACATCATGGCGTCAACACCATTCAATATCGCAGCTGCGGCTTATGGCAATGCCAGCCGCCTTGCGTCGCAGATCAGCCGTCCAGAAGTTGAAAGCACGATTGCCGGCGTTGCCGGCGGTCCCAACTTCGCGCAGATGCTGGCCCAATCTGTCCAAGGCATCACCGAAACCAGCCGCGCTGCCGATCCCACTGCCATCGCCTCGCTCAACGATGCCGCGAGCCGCCTCCTGACCCAGGCTTCTCAGCCCGGCGCGCAGCTCGGTACAAATACCGGCCGGTCCAACGACTTTGCCCAGATGCTAGCCCAGTCGGTGCAGGGGGTCGTCGATACCGGCCGCGCCTCGGACCAGATGGCCATCGACATGGTCAATGGCAAGGCCAATGTGGTCGACATGGTCACCGCCATGTCCCAGACCGAATTTGCCATCGACAGCATCGTGACCATCCGCGATCGCGTCATCCAGTCCTATGAATC
>CAJYKO010000243.1 GCA_913775215.1 uncultured Devosia sp.
GGCTCGCTGCCATTCCGCGCGATCTCTATGAGGCGGCAGAACTCGATGGCGCCAATGCCTTCCAGCGCTTCTGGACCATCACCTTGCCAATGATGCGATCGACCATTGGCGCCGTGCTTTCCCTCGGGCTGATCGGCACCTTGCAGCAGTTCGACCTTTTCCCTGCCATTACCGAGGGTGGCCCGGCCAATACCTCGACGGTGGCCCAGTACTGGTCCTGGCAGATGAGCTTCCAGCTTTACGATTTCGCTAAGGGCGCAACGATCTCAGTGATGATGCTGGTGCTCGTGCTCTTCGCCTCGATTATCTATGTGCGCTCGACCCGCCATGAGGTGCGCGGATGACCCGGTCTTACGTACCCTGGCTGCTGCTCTTCGTCGCTCTGGCGCTGGCCGCCGTCTATCTGTTCCCGCTCTATTGGATGTACGTCACGAGCTTCAAATCGGGCTCGGAAATCTTCGCCAATCCGCCCACCTTCTGGCCGCGGCAGATCGATGCTTCGATCTATCCCGATGTCTGGACCCGGCGGACCATGCACGTGTTCCTGTGGAACTCGACGCTAATCGCTGCAGGCGTCACGGCCATTACCGTAATCTTCGGCACCGGCTGCGCTTATGTCTTGGCGCGGTATCGCAATGTCTGGGTCGATATCGGGCTATTCTCGATCCTGATGCTGCAGGTGTTGCCGGCATCAGTGATGGTGACGCCGCTTTTTGTCGCCTTCAATCAATTCGGGCTGCTCAACTATCCGCGGACGGCCGTAGTATTGGCAGCGGCGGCCAAGGCGATGCCGTTCTTCGTCGTCCTGGTGCGCGCGACGTTCATGACCGTGCCGCGCGAGCTTGAAGAAGCCGCGCTGGTCGACGGTAATTCGCGGGTCGGCGCATTCTTCTCGATCGTCCTGCCGCTGGCGCGGAACGGAATTCTCGTCTGCGCCATCCTCACCTTCATGAGCTCGTTCGGCGAGTACATCTATTCCAAGTCGATCATCCAGAGCCCGGCCCTGCAGCCGGCGAGTGTCGGGCTTTCCGGCTTCCTCGGACCTAATTCGACCGACTGGAACTCCATCATGGCCTACTCGGCGATCTATGTGACGCCGATCCTTGCCGTCTTCGTGCTGCTGCAGCGCCGCATCGTTTCCGGCCTCACCTCGGGAGCCCTCAAATGACTGCCCAGATTGAACTTTCGCATATCCAGAAACACTATGGGTCGTTTCACGCCCTTAAAGACGTGAGCCTGAGGATCGAGAAGGGGAGCTTCGTCGCGCTGGTCGGGCCTTCTGGCTGTGGGAAATCGACACTGCTGCGCTCGATTGCCGGGCTCGAAACCATCAGCTCTGGCGAACTGTCCATCGCGGGCAAGACTATGACCGGCGTGCCGCCGCGCCATCGCGACATTGCCATGGTGTTCCAGAGCTATGCGCTCTATCCGCACATGACAGTGGAAGAAAACCTGACCTATTCGCTACGACTGCATGGCGTTGGGAAAGCCGAGGCTAAGGCAAAGGCCGCCGAGGTGGCACAGACAACGGGACTCTCGCAATTGTTGCCGCGTTATCCGCGCCAGCTCTCGGGCGGGCAGAGGCAGCGCGTGGCTATGGGCCGGGCGATCATCCGTAACCCAAAGGCTTTTCTCTTCGACGAGCCACTGTCGAACCTCGACGCGGCGTTGCGCGTACAGATGCGCAAGGAAATCCGGGCGCTGCACGATCGGTTGGGGGCGACCTCGGTTTACGTGACGCACGACCAGATCGAGGCCATGACCATGGCCGACTGGGTCGTTGTCATGCGCGACGGGATCATCGAGCAGCAGGGCAGGCCGCTCGATCTTTACGATCACCCGGTCAACCGCTTCGTCGCTGGTTTCATCGGCTCGCCAGCGATGAATTTTGTCGATGCGCAAATTGCCGAAGACGGGACGACGCTCGTGCTCAAGACGGGCGAGAGGATTGCCCTGCCGCGGCAGGTCGAACCCAATCGAGCGGTTACCGCAGGGATGCGTCCGGAAAACCTAACAATCGCCAATGGACCGCCGAGCTTCCACTTTACCATCGGCAATATCGAGTCGACCGGGTCTGCGACGTATCTGACGTCGGATGATGGCGCATTGCAACTGGTGCAGAGCGAGCGTGCCAATCGCGCCGTGGGCGATCGGGTTGGCGTGTCGATCGATCCGGCGCAGATCCATCTTTTCGATCCGCAGAGTGGGAAGCGGATTTAGCTACAGTTTTTCAACTCCCACCGCGTGTCATCCCGGCGAAGGCCGGGATCCATCCTGAGATCTCAAGATGGGCCCCGGCCTTCACCGGGGTGACAATCGGGAGTGAGGTTGGTTGGAACTTCACATCTAAAGGTTTGAAAGAGAAAAGGTTTTCTCATGTCTCGTTATTCGCCCGTTCCCTTTCCCGATGTGCGGCTGGAAGGTCAATTTTGGCACGAGCGGCTCGAAACGGTGCTCGCCCGCACAGTGCCGAGCCAGCACAAGAAGCTGGCCGAGGTTGGCATTCTCGACTCGCTGAAGCTGCCCAATCCGCCGCCGCCATTGCGTTTTCCGCGCCATGCCAATGGCTTCACCGTGCAGGTCTTCTGGGACAGCGACGTGGGCAAGTGGATCGAGGCGGCGAGTTACGCGCTGGCGCATCGGCGGAACGCGGATATCGAGACCAAGATAGAGGCGGCGATTGACGATCTTGAGAGGGCGCAGGCGCCGGATGGCTATCTCAATTGCTGGTATCTTGGGCGGGAACCAGAGAACCGCTGGACGAACCTGCGCGACAATCATGAGATGTACAATGCCGGGCACCTGCTCGAGGGTGCGATTGCTTATTTTCGCGTAACCGGTCGGCGACGTTTCCTCGATGTGATGGAGCGCTATCTCGAGCACATCTATTCGACATTCGGCACCGAGCCGGGCAAGAAGCGCGGTTATGACGGGCACGAGGAGATCGAGCTGGCGCTGATGAAGCTCTACAACCTCACCGGGGAAAAGAAGCATCTCGATTTTGCCACCTACCTGATCAACGAGCGCGGTCAGCAGCCGCCGCACTATTTTGACGTCGAGCGGGAGGCGCGCGAGGGGACGGAAGCCAAGCAGCGCTATGTCTTTGCAAACTACGAATATTCGCAGAGCCACAAGCCGGTGCGCGAGCAGGATAAGGTTGTCGGGCACGCTGTGCGCGCCATGTATCTTTATACGGCGATGGCGGACCTGGCGGCCGAGCTCAACGATCCGGCGTTAAAGCGCGCCTGCGAGGTGCTGTGGGACGATGTGATGGAAACCAAGATGTATGTGACGGCGGGCCTTGGCCCCTCGGCGCATAACGAGGGTTTTACGCATGACTTCGACCTGCCGAACCAGACGGCCTATGCAGAAACCTGTGCGTCGGTCGCGCTGATCTTCTGGGCGCAGCGGATGCTGCATCTCGATTTGGATGGCAAGTATGCGGACATTCTCGAACTGGCTATGTTCAACGGCGCGCTCTCGGGGCTGAGCCGGGATGGCGAGCATTATTTCTATGCCAATCCGCTCGAGAGCGACGGCACGCCGACGCGGTGGGAATGGCATACGTGTCCGTGCTGCACGATGAACGTGTCGCGCTTGGTGGCGTCGGTCGGCGGGTACTTTTTGTCGACATCCGAGGATGGCGTGGCGTTCCACCTTTATGGGGGGATCGGCTCGACGGTCCAGATCGGCGGCCAGAAGGTCGCGCTCAGGGAGGTATCCAATTATCCTTGGTCAGGCGACGTAAAAATTTCGATCGATCCGGAGACGCCGGCCGAATTTGAGGTCAAGCTGCGCATTCCGGGCTGGTGCCATGGGGCCACAGTGTCGGTGAACGGGCAGGCGGTCGAGGCCAAGCCGGAGAAGGGCTATGTCACCATTCACCGGACCTGGGCGAAGGGCGACACGATTGCGCTCGACCTGCCGATGCCGGCAGAACGGCTTTATTCGCATCCGGGCGTGATCATGAATGCGGGGCGTGTGGCGCTGAAGCGCGGGCCGCTGGTTTATTGCGTCGAGGAGGCGGATAATCCGGGCGGTCGCGTGCAGCGGCTCAAGATCAAGCGCGATGCAGAGCTCGAGGTAAAGATCGACGC
>CAJYKO010000244.1 GCA_913775215.1 uncultured Devosia sp.
TTCAACAATGCCGGCCAACACTGGAACCACATCCACTTCTGGAATGCGCTTTCGCCCAGTGGCGGCAAGCTGCCGGGCAAGCTGGAAGCCAAGATCAAGGAAGATTTCGGTTCGGTCGATGCGTTCAAGGACGCGTTCAAGACTGCCGCTACGACGCAGTTCGGCTCAGGCTGGGCCTGGCTCGTGCTCGGCAATGACGGCAAGCTCAAAGCGACGAAAACCGCGAATGGGTCGAACCCGCTGGCGACTGGCGAAGGCAAGCCGCTCTTGGGTCTCGATGTGTGGGAGCACTCCTACTACGTCGATTTCCGCAATCGCCGCCCGGACTATGTGACGAACTTCCTCGACAAGCTCGCGAACTATGAGTTTGCGGAAGCAAATTTGGGCTGAGGTTTAGTCCGAAAACCAAATGACCAAGGGGTCCGTTCTGACATCTCGGGATGGGCCCCGGACTTCGCCGGCATGACAGCCAGTTTTTGATGATGGCGCGAGCCCCAATGATTGCACTTCCGAGTAGCGTAATGCCTGATTTTGATTTGCCCGAGAGCATGACGCTGCGGCCGACGCGACGGCCGGTGGTGGGTTCGGCCGAGTTCCGGAGCGCCATGGCGTCGATGGCGGCGAGTGTTTCGGTAGTGACGGCACGGCGGGGCGAGGAGCGCGTCGGGCGGACGGTGACGGCGGTGATGTCGCTCTCGGCAACGCCGCCGGCAATTCTGATTTCGATCGACATCATGAGCCGGCTGGCGGACCTGATCGCCAAGACCGGTGGGTTTTCGCTGTCGATGCTGGCGGCGGGGCAAGATGAGATTGCCAATGCCTTTGCCGGCAAGGTGGCGCAGGCGGAGCGGTTTACGCTTGGGACCTGGCACCAATGGCCATCGGGGCATCCGCAGCTCGATGGGGCGATGACCGTGCTCGATTGCGAAGTGATCGGCTCGATCGCAACGGGAACGCATGTGCTGTTTGCCGGCGCGATCGTCGATGTCGAGACGCATGAGGACCGGCAGCCGCTCTTGTGGCAGCGGCACGATTATCATGCGTTGACGGAATTGGACTGACGGCGCCCAAAGTGCGACACTGACAGCGTTTTCCCGATTCAGGTTGAACCGCGCTGGAGGCGAGACGTTTTTCTCCGGTGCCGGCGCTGAGGAGGCTGTCTTGCCACGCTACTTTTTCCACTATCGCACCGATGAAGAACTGATCCGCGACGAAGCGGGCAGCGAACTCGCCGATCTGGACGCTGCGGAAACGCAGGCAGCCGAAATCGGCAAGGCGATCATCGAGCGATTGGCGGGCGAAGGCGGCGAGACCAAGCTGCCGCGGACCATCGAAATCACCGATGCGGGCGGCGAGGAGCTGCTTTATGTGGTGTTTTGGGAAGGGCCGAAGATCGGGAGCGAGGGCAGCGCGGTGACGCCAGCCAGCGTGCACTGATTTTTGTAATTTAGGCAACGGCTCCAAAGGGCCGGTATCCGGCCCGGTCCGCGAGCAGCACGCAGATCTGAGGAAGGGCCCCGGCCTTAGCCGGGGTGACGATCGAGCTTTGGACGACGTCTTACAAGAAGAGCGGACCGCCATGGGCGGTGACGACGAAGCCGAGGATCAGCGCGGCGGCGAGAGCGGCGTAGGAGACGTAGAGCTGGACGTTAGTCATGGCGGCCTCACGAGCTATGAGCCAAAGACTACCAGACCAATCGAGATTAACAAGCCGTAAACCGTTTGTCTGATGGCCTGCGGTGGAAATGCTTTGCCTCGTTGTGACGGTTTGATGAAAAGAGTCTACCGTCACGCTCCTGTCCCATGCGTGACGCAGGAAGGCAGACAGACTCACTTTGGCTGATAGAGTGAGCAGAATAACGGTAGGAGCGGCGCATGATGGACGAGCGGATCTGGAGCTTTATCGAGGCTGCAAAGGCACTGGCACAGGGCGATGCGAGCCTAGACCGGTTCCTGGTGGCGGCGATCAAGGCGACCGATCCCGACGATCTCGCGCGGCAGACGCCCGAGGCTTTTCTTGCCGGCCTGAAGCGGAGCCACGCGGCGGCGATTTTCGGGCCGCTCGCCGAAACGCGCATCCAGATGACGCCACCGACGGCGCCGGGCGACCTATTGGCGATCGATGTGCTTTCGCCGGATATGCCGTTTATCGTCGATTCAACGCTTGCCGCCTTGCGGGCGATGGGCGGGACCATCCGGCTCTTTGCTCACCCCGTGGTGCATGTGAACCAGGCGCAGGTTGTGGAGACCGGGGGCGCGGCAATCAGTGTGCTGCATATCCTGAGCGAACCCGTGGCGGATCTTGCAGCGCTCAAGGAGGAAATCCGGGCGACGCTGACCGATGTATCGCGGGCGGTGGTCGATTGGCGGGCCATGCTCGAGCGGGTGCGGCAGGCGATGACCGGGCTCAATGGCGTCAAGCCGGCCCTGCGCGATGAACCGGCGCGGTTTCTCGAATGGTTGACCGAGCATAATTTTACGTTTTTGGGCGTGCAGGAATATCGGCTCGAGGGCGAGGCGCTGGCTCCTGTGGCTGGAACGGGCCTGGGGCTGTGGCGCGACGAGAGCCTGAAAGTGTTGCGCAATGGGCAGGTCTATGTGGATTCAACGCCGGAACTTGTGGCGTTTTTACAGACCGCCGAACCGCTGCTGGTGACCAAGGCCAATGTGCGCTCGCGGGTGCATCGGCGGCAGCACATGGACTATGTGGGGGTCAAGATTTATGGCGCCGATGGCGCGGTGCGAGGGGAATTGCGCATCGTCGGGCTCTTTACGGCGCAGGCGCTGGCAACACCGCATACCGAAGTGCCGATCATCCGGCGCAAGATTGCCGAAGTGATGCGCAAAAGCGGGCTCGATCCGCTGGGGCATGCCGGGCGAGCGCTGCTCAGCGCGCTCGATTCCTATCCGCGCGACGAGATGTTTCAGATCGATATCGCGCAACTGGCCGAATTTGCCGAGGCGATTGCGGGGCTTTACGACCGGCCGCGGGTGCGCGTCCTGCCGCGGATCGATCGGTTCGACAATTTCGTCTCGGCGCTCGTTTTCGTGCCGCGCGATCGCTATGACGGGGATGTGCGAGCCCGGATCACGCGCTATTTGGCCGAAGTCTATGACGGGCGCGTTTCGGCCTATTATCCGCACTTTCCCGAGGGCGAGCTGGTC